>CAUTOM010000022.1:0-25333 GCA_963540435.1 uncultured Actinomyces sp. | reverse complement strand
CGATCCAGCACAAAGAGGATCGCCGAGGCCGTGGCTCGCTGGCCGCGAGGGGTTTCCACATGCGTGGGTGCGGTCCAGGTGCGACGGAAGTGACCGCCCTCTGGGTGAGGAGCAAGCCCAAGCTGTGTCACGAGCGTGGAAGCGAGCGGGGTGAGAGGAGTCATTGCACTTCTCCCTCAAAAATGTCGGTGAAACGCGGATCAACCCAGCGCAGGTTTCCATCAATAATCGTTGCAATCTGGCGAGAAGCACCGGTTTGGACGAGTTCCTCGATAGTGTCGACAATCGTCGTGACGGGTACATCGAAAAACACCATGTCTGCGACCGCGCCCGACTGAAGCTGACCCACCCGTTGGGAACCCGTCGACAACCCCAAGGCGACAGCCCCGCCCAAAGTTGCGGTGTGGAGCAGACGTCGAGCCAAATCGCCTTCCCCATAACCCTGAGCGCGGGCGATCTTATACAAAAGCGCAACGTCTTCCATGACGTCAAGGCTGGGAGAAGACGACAGAGAGTCCGTTCCGACAGCCAATAAATTGCCTTCATTCAGGTAGGCGGCAACAGGGGGAGCATCCAAGCCAATCACTCGATTCGAGCGTGGACACAAAGCAACAGCAGTATTGCGAGAACGCAGGCGACGCCGGTCATCCGCGGTCATGTACACGCCGTGGGCCACATGGCAATCAGGGCCCAAAACCCCCAGTTGGTCAACGAATTGTGTCGCCGAGAAACCCCCACCAAGAGAGCGCATCTCGGTGAACGAAGTCGAGGCTCCGCTGCGCCACAAATCGTCCAATTGCGCGGTTCGGCCTTCTTTCCACTCGGCCTCAGAATGGGATTCACCCAAGTGGATATGCAGGCGAAGGTTACGTCGACGCGCAAGGTCGGGAAGATCCAAAAGCGGTTCCGCATCCAAGGAATACGGGGCGTGCGGGGAAATACCGATCTGTGGCGGAGTGGGCATCGCATCCAAGGAAGCATTGACGCTTACTGGACCGCGAGCCGCCCAATCCTCATTCGACCACCCCATGACTTCCCAGTAGGCGACGCCGTGCAAGCCGAGTTCGTGGAGCGCGCCCGCGGCCTCGGGATCGGTAACAACGTCGGCTGCACTGGTTGTCCCGTAACGGATCGACAGGCGAGCGCCACGCGCGGCCTCGGCCTTCCAATCGAATTCGGTATGGTCATAGACCGCGTCGAAAGCCTGCGCCCACGAGGGGAAACCCGTGTAACGCCTTGCGCCGACTTGCGCCATTCCCGTGTACTGCAGGTGGGTGTGCGCGTTGACGAGGCCGGGCATCAGTACCCCGTCGACGTGGTGCTCGACGAAAGAACGTCCCGCCTGTTCAAGGGCGTGGAGTACCCAATCGCGAGATCCCACGTGTTCGATTCGTCCGCCGGAAACCGCAATAGCACCGTCCAAGACGGATGGAGCGGTGATTGGAATGACGAGCCCAGCTGAGTAGACCTCGACGACGTCGGAATGCGGGCGGGGGCTGAGGATCTCTGCGTCATCCTGGGAAAGCGTCGAAGTCATAGAGCTATTGTGCATTGCCCGCACCGCGCAGTGCATCAAGCGCAGCTTGAGCCACCGCATTATCGGCTTGAATGGGGAGGTTATGAAGACCGGGATTAAGTTCGTCTCCGTGAAGCAGTAGCTCAGTGAGCGCCGCAACTTGGACTCCGAAACTCATGTCCATAATCTCGATCGGGTTTCCTTCTCCGGCCGTGTAGTTGATGCCTTCTCCCTTTTCCAAAAGACGCAGGGACTTTCCATTCGGATCACTCAGGTGCTGGATGTGTGCGGGACCGGCCTCGGTAAGAGTCCACCCCGTGGCCAATGCTTCTTCGATCTCAACTTCACCGACCACGCCGCCCGCGACAGTGACAATCGCGTCTTCGGGGAGAGCTTCAAGCGCGCTGAGCGGAATGGTCGAGGGCTCTCCCGTGGCGGACATCAAAAGCCCCGCCGTGGAGGCAACCTCGCCGAGGGCAGTGACAGTGAAACCATCCATGCGTGCTTGGAGAGCACGAACCGGGTCAAGTTCTACGATACTGACGCGGGCCCCCAAGGCGCGAGCAAAGCGAGCACACCCCTTGCCGACGTCTCCGTAACCAATGACTCCGACCGCCATCCCGGGGATTGGGGCTCCAATTCCTGCAGGATCGATGATGTCAAGAATCGTTGTCCAGCATGACTGGCCGGTGCCGTAAGCATTGTCAAAGAGGGTCTTTGAGCGTGCGTCATTGCTGGCAATCACAGGGACGCGCAGTGGGAAATGACGCAGCGGACGTAGTCCCGAGGTCGTTTCCTCGGCAGCGCCGCGCAAGGCGGAAAGCGCTGTGGGGGCGCGACCCGGATCGTGAGCCATACGAATAAGATGCGAACCGTCATCCAGCAGGTACTCGTTATTTTCAGCGAGGAACTCGCGGGCGAGTGCGTCTTCCTGTTCCGGAGTTGCGTGGGAATTAGCGAAGACCTTCAGTCCCTCCCGGCGCAGTGCGTCGGCAACGTCATCGCGAGTTTCGCTTGCGTGCCCAAAAACAGAAACTTCGGCTCCGGCCTCGGCAAGCATCAGGGCAAGCGCTGCAGTTTTTGGTTCCAAAACCAGGGCGAGGCCGATCCTGCGACCCGGGAGGAGGTGGGCAATGCGGCCCACCGCTGCCTCGGTCACGGGCATGAGGGAACGGGCCCACGCAATGCGCTCGGGGTCCTCGGGGCCACGCAAAAGTGAGGTATCGGGAGCGTAAACTCCTTGGAAGCTGCCGCCGGGAGCGAGGACTGTGATCGCACCCGGGCGAGGAGATGCTCCCTCGTCTAGGTCGAAGATAACGTCGAGGCCGGTGGGAGTGGAGGGTGCGTCCTCGGAACGATCAGGGGTGATGACCTGGGCTCCGAAAGCCTCAAGGAGCGCGGTGAGCTCGCCGTCGGAGGTGATGAAACGCCGTCCGGCGATCAACATATTTGTTGCGCGGGCGTATGCCCGCAGAAGCACTTGCGCATGGGTCATATCCATCAACCTAGCAGATTAACTATTCCAGCCGATGGCGAGGCAGGGGGCATCCCAGGCAGTTTGATTTGAGAGGGCAATAGGATAGTGTGAGCAGACATCGTTGACGCTCAAAGGTCGAGAGGAGACGGTCGATGCAGAAAACGAAAGAATCAGATCAACACAAGACGCATTCATCTTCGGGCAGCATGATTTCAATGTCCGGAGTCGTCTCTGCCGTGTGCGCAGCGCTGATGCTCGTGATGTTCGCACTGGCCTTCTTCAGCGAAATTGTTACCTATGGGTGGGCCACCCCGCTCTTCGTGGAGGGGTTTGCGGTATACGAGCTTCCTTTGGGACTAGTAGCGTTTTTCACCGGGCAATATGCCTTGATCGCTTCGCGAGCTCATGGGATGCGCCTGTGGAGTTTGGGCGGATATGCCATCGCTGCGGTCATTGTTATTGTGCTCGTGAACGTGATGCTTGCGGGCGAGGAACTCTTTGATCGCCTCTTGGATATCTACAGCTTCTACCTGTGACTTCAGCGAGAGTGAAAATATGGTCAGTGATCCTGCACTCTATGCCGGTTCCCAGGTCCGTCTTGTCGCCGTCGACATGGATGGAACGCTCCTCGATGATGAGAAGAATTTTCCTCCCGGATTAGACGAGCTTCTTGATCAGTTGGAGGGACGTGGAGTTGTCTTCGTTCCCGCTTCTGGCCGGCAAGTGTGGACCTTGATCGATATGTTCCCCGAGCGACCGGGGCTCACTTTTATCGGAGAAAACGGTGCGATCGTCATGCGCGACGGACGTGAAATCTCTTCGGCACCGCTTGACCTTGCAACGGTGCGTGAGAGCGTGCGCCTGGTTCGTCAATGCGCATTGCCGAGGCCGGGCGCGAAGGTGGCGCGCGAGGAGGCTGGGGAAGACGCACCTGGGGGGAGCCTAGAAGATAACTTCGACGGTGGCCTCGTCGTATGCGGGAAAAACTGCGCCTATGTGGAGCGCACAGACGAAGCTTTCTTGGCGGCTGTTGCGCCCTATTACGCGCGCACGCAATGCGTCGATGACCTGATGGAGGTGATCGACGATATCGAACAGGAGCGGATCGACGAGGCGATCATTAAGCTCGCCGTCTACAGTGCCGGTGATGTCACTGCGCTTTCGGATACGACTTTGGGGCGCTTTGCCCGCAGTCATCAGTTTGCGATCTCGGCCGCGAATTGGGCTGATCTGCAAGATCGCGGCGTCGATAAGGGGCGCGCACTGCGCGAACTTCAGGACTATTTGGGCGTTACTCCGGGGCAGACAGCTGTTTTCGGCGATGCGGGAAATGACCTATCGATGATCGCTCAGGCTGAGTTTTCTTTCGCGATGGAGAATGCCTCTGCTGACGTGCGTGCAGCGGCGCGCTTCCTTGCGCCTTCGAATAACGAGGCCGGGGTTGTGCAGGTACTGCGGGCTCTTCTTGCGGAATAAAGCTTTGCGTAGGTGCCCGGCCTCCTATAGTCTCAATCCCCGGAATACTTATTCGCGAGGAGGACATTGTGAGCATGTCGGGCGGACCGGGCCAAGGAAGCAATCCCTATCAGGGTGGAGTCGTCGGAGGAGACCCTGGTCAGGGGCAGCCGCAAAGTACAATGCCCGTCCAAGGAGCAGCAATGCCGCAAGCTGCTGGAGTACCGCTGAACCCCGAGGCTGTCCAGCAGGGCGCCGCGCTCTATCAGGGTCCCGGATATCAGGCGATGCCGCAGCCGGCTGGCCAATATGTGGGTGCGCCTCTGATCCAAGGCGAAGCCAAGCTTAAGCGTTTACCGCTCATTCTTGGTTTTGTCGGCTGGGTACTTGTCGCGTGTTCGTTTTTGTTTCCCTACCTGCTCATTCGAGATGCAATTAAAAGCGGGCACCCCGAAGGCGCCGGATGGGTGTGGATCCTCTTCTTGATTATGTGGATCGGACTTGTTGCACCGGTCAACATTTTCGGCGTGGTTTTGTCTATGCCGAGTCCTGCCGTCCCTGTGTCTGAGAAACAGCGCAAGCTCAATACGTGGGCAATCGCTTTGAATGTGAGCCCCTGGGTGCTTGGAGCTCTTGGGTTTGTGGGGTCGATGTTCTACGTGTTCGGCGTGTAGTGGAGCGTCATAGGACCGAGCGTCTTCGCTGACGACGGGTTTGACGAAAAACTGGTGGGGGGCCGCGACGCTGTGCATCGCGACCCCCCAAAGCATGAAGCCTGTTGGAGGCGTTTTGTCTTACTCGGCAGAAGCTTCCTGATCGGCTGAGTAGTCTTCAACTTCCAGGTCTGCCCAGTAGTCCTCGGCCCAGGGATCTTCGATCGGCTGGCTGCGCTTCCACAGGACGTAGCCTGCACCGGCTGCTGCTGCGGCAACAGCGGTGAAGCACAGTGCGCGCAGAAGACGGCACTTCTTGCAGGACTTCTTACGAGCCGGAGTCGCCAGAGCCTTTGCGGATGCCGAGCGTGCAGCGCGTGCGCGTTCGCCAAGATCGCCTTCGCTGGACAGTGCAGCAGCGGACTCGGCCACTGCACGGTTGAGGCGAGGCAGGTAGTCGTCAACGACATGACCGTGAATATCGGATAGGAAGGGCTGTGCGCGATCGGCAACGGCCTGTGCGCGATCAGTTGCGGACTCTACGAGGGGAGTGGCGCGCTCGATTGCGTTTGCCAGTGCAGCCTGTGCACGGGGAGCTGCCCAATCCAGTCCCTGTTCTGCCAGATCGGCGGCGCGCACGGCAATGCGGCCCGCGTGCACTGCCGCTGCGTCACGGAGCTGCAGGCTCTGAGCCTTGAGCTTTTCGGTGTCGATGTTCGGGGTCCTAGCCATGATGTCTCCGAATCTGTCTAAGAGAGTTGCGTTCATTTTTGAACGTATGTGACCCCTCTATTGTGCACTCTTCCTCCTTCGCATGCAGCGTAATCGCGGGAAAACTTGGCAAAATCCCGTGCCGATTTCACGTGAATCTGGAACGATGGAGACATGGAAGCAACAATTCATACCAATATGGGCGATATCCGACTCGAGCTTTTCCCCGAGCAGGCGCCCAACACCGTCAAGAACTTCGCCTCCCTTGCGAAGGGCGAGCGCGAATGGACCGATCCTTCGACCGGCCAGCAGACTTCCCGTCCGCTGTACGACGGCACGATCTTCCACCGCGTGATTGACGGCTTCATGATTCAGGGCGGTGACCCGCTGGGCACCGGCACAGGCGGCCCCGGATACCAGTTCAATGACGAAATCCACCCCGACCTGACCTTCGACAAGCCCTACCTGCTGGCCATGGCCAACGCAGGCAAGCGCATGGGTAAGGGCACCAACGGCTCCCAGTTCTTCATCACCGTCGCTCCGACCCCGTGGCTGCTTGGTAACCACACCATCTTCGGTGAAGTGATCGATGATGACTCCAAGCGCGTTGTTGACGCGATTGCCACGACGCGCACCGGTCGCGGTGACCGTCCGGTTGAAGATGTCGTGATCTCCTCGATCGATATCGTCGACTGACACTAAGGAAACTATGTCTCAGCCTCTCTACGGGCGACGTTCGGATCCCTACGCCGCGCCAGAATGCCCGCGCCACCCGGGTGTACGCAGCATCGACTATTGCAAACGCTGTAATCGACCGATGTGCGCCCAGTGTGTTGTCCCCACGGAAGTTCGTTCGATCTGTGTGGATTGCGCGGGCAGAGGCCGAGGCAACTTCTTTGGTCGTTCCCGGGCGGCGCGGCCTCGTCAGATCGGGAATGTGCGGATCGGCGCAGAAACTCCGCTGATCACCTACGGGACCATTGTTTTGTGTATCGGTCTGTGGCTCGGGGACTTTGTGGGCAACCACGTTGTTACGCGATACTTGGGTTTCACTCCTCTCTACGGGCTCATTCAGCCGTGGCGTATTTTGACGACCGCATACCTGCATCTCAATCTCACCCACCTGGCCTTCAACATGATCTCGCTCTATGCCGTTGGGCGAGCACTGGAGCCGCTCTTGGGGCGAGCCCGTTTCTTTGCCCTGTACCTGATTAGTGCCCTTGGCGGCTCAATCGGTGTCCTCGGATGGGCGCTCATTGATACCTCTACGGTAAATACGGTCACCGTAGGTGCGTCGGGTGCGATATTTGGCCTCTTCGGTGCGGTTTTCGTTCTTCAGCGTGCGGCGGGTATTGATGCGCGTGCAATCGCCGGGCTCCTCGCCGTCAACCTCCTCTACGGTTTCATCGTTTCGGGCATTTCTTGGCAGGCACATATCGGCGGCCTTATCGCGGGAATGCTGTGTGCGTGGGTGCTGCTCCTTCTGGGCCGGCCACGCGCTGGAATGACCGCGAAGAAGCAAGGAGTACGTACAGCTATTGGCGTTGCTGGAATGTTTGCAGCGGAGATCGTTATCCTTGTTGTCACCTACATGGTGCTCATCGGAATCTAGGGTTCATAATGCTGGATATGTGGAATCCGTGGGAAATCTACGATCGTTTGATCGAGCAGATTGATCCTTCCGTGCGCGTGAGTGCGTGTGGGCGCGCGGGGAAGTGGAGCTTCGTTGAGAATTCCGAGGCCGGTGCCGGGATGGCTTTCCATATGCCCGTTGAGTCTGTGTCGCGTTCCCTTCCCGAAGACATCACGGGGCTGAGTTTGCGCGAGGTGGCAGCTTTCGCGAAGAGTTGGAACTTTGCCGAGGCCGCGGTCGGTATGGCGGCTCTCAACTCGTGGTATGCCCTTCCAGCGCGTGCTGAAGCTGCCGGATTCGCGCCCTGCGAGGTCAATAACTGGCAGAACCTTTTTGATCCTTGGGCAAGTCAGACCGCTGGTAAGAGAGTGGCGGTCATCGGCCATTTCCCCTTCGCTCCTGCTGCGCTTCCCGCGGTGAGCGAATTGATCGTTCTCGAGCGCAATACTCTCCCCGGTGATTTGCCGGATTCAGCCGCCGAGTATGTTCTGCCGACCTGTGATTACGTGTTTATTACGGGTTCTGCTTTCGTCAACAAGACCATGCCGCGCCTTCTTGAACTGTCCCGAGGCGCGCGCACGATCATCGTTGGTCCCTCGTCTCCTGCGGCACCGATGCTTGCGGAATACGGCGTGGATTCTCTGACGACCTTCTCAGTTACCGATGTCTCTTCCTTCCAGCCGGCATTGCGCGGGCATTTGCTCGGCGGCATGTACGAGGCTGGAAGGCGCATCGAGTTTCACGCTCGCTAGCAGTGCCGCATAGTTGCAGTGCTGTTTAGTAGAAGGGAAACGCCCCGATTTACGGCCTTTTCGCTACCCTCAGTCCAGTTTTCTGGACGCTTGCTGCATGCCTGGTGCGAACTAGCTGTTGTTTAGTTTTGAGGGTGTGGATAACGTGTGGAAAACGTCGTGAATGGGCATCGAAAGCTGAAAGCCAAGGGAAAAATCGCATTTTTCGTGATCTTTGCAAGAGATTCTAGATTTTCGTTGATATTTCGCGCTTTGTAGGTTTAAATACGCGATTTATCCAATCGAATTCACGCGTAAATCTGGGAATCGAAGCTGGGTAATTACACGCGTGAGATTTATCCCCAGCTGTGGATTTGCCTGTGGATAGAGTGTGGGCAGGTGTGGATTATCCAGCGAGTATGTGGATAGTGTGCGAAATACATACAAAACTGGGGGTGTTCGCATGCGAACACCCCCAGCAGGAGCTTTTCGAGATCAGTGCTTAGCGCCAGCGCATTGTCATCAAGAAGCCGATGAACGCAATGCCACCACCTACTGCGAGATTCCATTGGCCAATCTGCGGGATCGGGTAGGCGGCACTCGAAATGTAGAAGACAACGATCCACAACAGGCCCACAATCATGAGCGTTGTGAACACCGGAGCCCACCACACGGGAGAGAGCGGAATGCCATCGGTCCATGCGCGAATCTCAGACTCGGACTCAGCGGCTGCACGCTTCGCAGCCTTCGCACGCTTGTCGCGCTTTGCCTTATCGCGTTTGCCAGCTTTGCCACGCTTCTCGCGCTTCGAGCGCTCGTCCTTCTCACTGGTTTCGCGCTTGCGATCCTCGCGCTTTGACTCTTCTGCCTTAACCTCTTCGGACTGCGACTTCGTGTCCTTCTCGCTCTCGCTCTTCTTCGGCTCAGCCACGATTATCCTTTCTTGCGGCAGGTATTCGGGAAGTACTCCCGGGTAACGCCGCGACAGGCGGCCTCCCTCTAGCCTAGCTGGACTGGGCCAAACATCAAAAGCAACTGGGCGTATATACCCCAAACAGGGGATACTAGAACTACACTGCCCGGTCTCAACGAAAGCCTGCTCGCAACCAGGAGACGATGTGAAACTATTTGGACGACCGCTTACCCGTCCTCGGGGGCGCACCCTGCGCTCGGCGGCCTCGGTTCTCCTCGTCACCACGGCCTCGGGAATCCTCTTCGTCGCAAGCGCGCACTCCAACTCGGAAACCCGCCTGCAAACTCACGTTGACCTCGCGGGCCTCGTCGGACACCGCCAAAGTGAAGTGAAGGAACTCCAAGACTCCGTCACTTCCTTGAAAGACCAAATCGCGAGCCATGTCCCTGCGACAAACAAACAGGGTTTAGACACCGTCGATGAACTATCCAAGCATCCCGTTTCAGGCCCTGGTATTACCGTGACGCTTTCCGACGCGCCAACTGACACGGTTCCCGATAACGTCAACCCGAACGATCTCGTCATCCACCAGCAAGACATCGATGATGTCATGAATGCCATGTGGGAGGGTGGCGCCGAAGCAATGACAGTGCAGGGAGTACGCATCGCACCGCGAACCGTCGTTCGCTGCATCGGAAACGTGATCCTTGTCGGCGGCACATCGTACTCGCCACCCTATAAAATCTCGGCCATCGGAAATGTGAATCAGCTCCGAAATTCGGTTGAAACGAATCCTCGAGTCGTCAATTACCAACGTTATGTGGCACGCTACGGATTGGGCTGGGATCTGAAAACTTCAGATAACCTCGAGTTTCCGGCGTCCGCCCAAGACCTATCCCTTCGATACGCACAGGTGGTGAAAGAGAATGGGTGAACACGTAGAAGAACCGGCAGCCCCCCGCCGATCGCGCGCCACCTTCCTCTCGGTCATCGGCGAGCTCCTCATTACGATTGCCGTTATTTTGGGGTTATTTGCCGTGTGGCAGTTGTACTGGACCAGCTACAAGGTGGAAGGCCCTCGTGCGCAGGCCGTTGCTGACTTCTCCAATCAGCACCCCTCAAAGCGCACACTTGGCGAGCGCCACACCGAGGACCCGCCGGAGTTTACCCAGACCCCCGCAATCGACGAACTCTACGGTGTCATCCACGTTCCCTCATGGAATTGGATGAAGATCCCCTTGGGAGAAGGCACGACCGGCACGATCATCGATCAGGGCTGGGCCGGTCACTACAAGGACACGGCGCAACCTGGGCAACTTGGTAATTTCTCTGTTGCCGCACACCGTCGTTCCTACGGTAACTCCTTCCGTTTCATCGATCTGCTCAAGCAAAACGACAAGGTTGTTGTCGAAACGAATGACCTCTACTTGGTCTACACCTACCAGTCCAACGAGATCGTTCCCGCCAGCGATGAAACGAATATCCGCGTCATCGCGCCAGTACCGGGTGACCTGACCTTCTCGAAGCAGCCGACTGAACGCCTGATGACCATGACGACCTGCAACCCCGAATACGGAAATTCCGAACGATTCATCGTCCACCTCAAGCTTGAATCGTGGACCCCGAAGAACACGGGTGTTCCCGCTGAATTGCTTGACGAACCCGTGGAGTAAGGAAGGAAAAAACATGTACGGATGGTTCTTCCGCCACCTTCCGGGACCCACGTGGTTCCGCGTTTTCTTGTGCCTGGTGATCGCTGCCTTCGCAGTCGCAGTGCTTTTCGCCTACGTTTTCCCGTGGGCAGAGCGTTTCTTTGGCTTGGGTGGCGCTTCAGTCTGATTAACCAGGGCTGCGCCTGCTTTGAGTGGGCAGCACCGCTAAGTTATTGAATATAGTGTTGGGGGGGGGGGGGGGGGGGGGGCCGGCCGGGCGGGCCGGGGGGGGCCCCGGGGGGGGGCAGGCCCCCCCCCCCAACACTATGTGAGTTTAAGATCCGCCTCAGTGACTCGATGCGCTGGGCGATGCCGAGGCATTGGTGCCTTGCGAAACGTACAGGGTGATCGAACTACCCTGACGCACCGAGGAACCCTCGCTGGGCGTGACACCGGTGACGGTACCTGCAGCAGCATTACGGTCGGGCATCTGAATGATCGTGACGCGCAGGCCCAGAGCCTCCAGCGACGAGGCCACGGTTGTGTAGTTCTGTCCCGTCAAGTTATCGGGGACGACGACGTTGCCTGAGGCAATGTTGAGCGAGATCGTGTCTCCGCGCTTCGCCTCGGAACCAACCGCGGGTGAAGTCGACACGACGCGGCCCTGCGATGCCCCGGCCTCGTCAACGGTGTTGACGTTTCCAACGGACAAGCCTGCCTGGGTCAGAGCATTACGCGCCTGGTCCTGGCTCATACCCGTGACATCGGGGACCGTGACCTTCTGAGAACCGGAAGAAACATAACCGGTGATGGTCGATCCGGCGCGGACCTTCGAACCAGCGGAAGGACTGACGCGTGCAATCTTGCCGCTTTCGACGTTATCTGACGCTTCCTGCTGATCCGACAGAGTCCACTTCAATCCCAGTGCCTCAACAGTCTGCTGGGCTTGAGTCGGACTCATACCAACAAGGTTATCGGGAAGTGTAATCGATGCAGGACCGGAAGAAATCGTTGCAATCACGCGAGAGCCGGGCTTTGCGGCCGTCCCTGCGGCCGGATCCGTCGATACGACAGAACCCGCGGGGATCGTATCGGAGGCAACCTGTTCTTCGGCGACCGCCCACTCAAATCCCTTGCCCGTAATGGTCTGCATCGCCTCGGCCTGAGACTTGCCGACGACGTTGGGAACCTCGGTCGTGGAATCTGCGCGAGAATGTGTGAGCACCAGCCAAGTAATGCCAATGAGGGCAACAAGAACGACAGCGACGATTCCTGCGATCAAACCTGCAGGACGCTTCTTCTTGGAGTCTTCATCTTCGTTCTCGTCTGAGCGACGGACCGCGGTTGCCTGCGCACCGGGGCGTGCGATCCTGGTCTGCGTCGCATCCGAAGGTGAAGAAGGCGAAGGGAATGCCGGTGCGCCCGCAACTGCGGGAAGCGTCTGGGTTGCCGCGCTTTCCCACACAGCGGTCTCGGGGGCATTCACATGAGCGCCGTGAGCCGCTCGCAAGAGATCAGCCTTCATTGCCGCCGCGGAGGAATAACGTTCGTCGGGATTCTTGGCCAAAGCCTTCATGACGACGCGATCCATGGCCTCGGGAACATCCCCTGCAATGGACGAGGGGAGCGGCGGAATGGTCTGGACATGCTGGTAGGCCACGGCCACGGCAGAGTCCCCCGTAAAGGGCGGCTTTCCAGTGAGCAGCTCGAAAAGCAGCACGCCAGTGGAGTACAAATCCGAACGCGCATCAACAGGCTTCCCCTGCGCCTGCTCAGGGGAAAGGTACTGAGCTGTGCCCACGACCGCATTGGTCTGCGTCATGGTTGCCTGCGAATCGGCGATCGCGCGAGCAATACCGAAGTCCATGACCTTGACTTCGCCCTTGGAGGTCAGCATGACATTTCCGGGCTTGATATCTCGGTGCACGAGGCCAGCCGAATGCGAATACTCGAGCGCAGACAAGACGCCGGCAACAATGTCGACAACCTCGGCGATTGGGAAAGGACCCGCATCATCGGAGAGGAGGTCCTTGAGCGGACGCCCATCGACGTACTCCATGACGATGTAGGGGATCGATACCTTACGACCATCGGGGAGCAGAGTTGCCTCTTCACCCGTGTCGTAAACGGCGACGATGTTGGGGTGGTTCAGCGAAGCAGCGGACTGCGCTTCGCGGCGGAAACGCGCTTGGAAGACGGAATCCATCGCCAAGTCGGTTCGCAGCAATTTGATAGCAACGATTCGCGACAGGCGCTTGTCGAACCCGAGGTGTACTTCGGCCATGCCTCCGCGCCCGATAAGCGAGCGCACCTCATAGCGTCCCCCTAGAACTCGAGGGGCGGAATCTGCCATGTCGTAACCTCCTGATTGGATGAGACCTCTGCACTTGTTCGGTGCAAGAGCGACCCGAATCTGTTGTGGATAGTAGCAACTGCAATTAAGAAAATCGTGAGAGAGATCAAGAAGATGACTAACCACTTCCCGATCTGGTCCTTACGCGTTGGCTCCGGTGCCACAACAGAACGATTGTAGCGAGTCTTCACTGGAGCACTCGTGCGGATTGTTCCGTTCTCTTCAGTGACTGCGTGCCAGCGGATGAGAGCGGGATTGATCGTCACGCGGTGTGGTCGTGTTGCGCTTCTACGGCGCCGGGGCATCTCTGCCGAGGTGGCGGCTGACTTCGTGGGGGAAGGCCGGCTCTGACGCGTGGGCGCAGCAGGTTTCGCGGCCTGCGCCTCGGGCGTCGTCGTTTCGGGCAGACGAGGCGTGCGCGGGGTGCTTTCCATTCGCGAGGCCAGAGGCTTGCGGGCAGCCAAGGAAGGCTTCGCTGCCTGCGCCTCAAGATCGACCGGCTCGAGGAGATCCGCCGGAAGCGAGCGCCGTTGCGTGTGCTGAACCGGAGCGCTGGTGCGAAGAGTGGGATTCACACGAGTCTCAACAGCGGGAGCTCCAGGAGTCGGAGGAGCCCCGTGGTGGGGGGCCTCAACCGTCGGCGGGGGAAGCGGACGCGCTCGGAGGGAAACCCCCATCTCGCTTCCAGCCGCAACCAACTCGCGGACCAATGCC
The DNA here is from genome assembly GCA_963540435.1 of uncultured Actinomyces sp. Taxonomy (GTDB): domain Bacteria; phylum Actinomycetota; class Actinomycetes; order Actinomycetales; family Actinomycetaceae; genus Pauljensenia. Next base: position 11,525 of record CAUTOM010000022.1, on the reverse strand, counting down.
GAACCCGATTCAGGGCGTCGCTGGGGATCCTTATCAAGGAGGTGATAGATGACCCGAGCTAAGGGTTCGGGAACCGAGTCAGGAAGAGCAGGGACGGGCTCATTCACATGGGCGAAAGCGATATCGACCTGTGACTTCCCGGTAAAGGGGCGCACCCCCGCTGCGGCCTCGTACGCAATCACACCAAGGGCGTAAAGGTCACCCAAAGACGTGGCCTTCTCGCCCATCGCCTGTTCGGGGGGTAGGTACTGGGCGGTCCCCATGACCATGCCGTCGGCGGTGAGATCAATCTGCGAGTCCGTGCGCGAGATCCCGAAATCGGTAAGCTTCACCATGCCATCGGGACGAATAAGAACGTTCGCGGGCTTAATGTCTCGGTGAACGACTCCCGCTTGGGCGGCCGCACCAAGCGCCATGGCGATCTGCATGAGGATCGGCATGAGGTACTCGGGAGAGATCGACTGTCCGCCTCGCAGGTAATCGGTCAGAGGACGGCCCTCAACCAACTCCATGATGATCCAGCCGCGGCCATTTTCCTCGCCAGAATCAAGAACGTTCGCGATATTCGGGTGCTCAACGCTCATCGCGTTTCGAGCTTCAATGCGCAGGCGCGACAGGGAAAGTTCCTGCCCGGAAAGCTCGGGACGCAAAACCTTCGCGGCGAGGGTTCGGCCCGTGACACGGTCACGTGCCTTCCACACCTCACCCATGCCGCCCTGTGCGATCAGGGAGAGCAGGAGATACCTGCCGCCCAGTACTCGTCCGGCAAGCTGGTTCGGGGTAGTCGAAGGCTGTGAAGCGCTCACTTCAATCCCTCCTGGAGGAGTGCGCGTGCGATGGGACCCGCATCGCTTCCGCCGTGGGGAACGGGCCTAGAGTCATCGCCCTCAACTAAGACTGCGAAGGCAATCTTCGGGTTGTCAGCGGGCGCAAAACCAACGGCCCATGCGTTTGCGCGTCCCGAACCGTCGCCCACTTCAGCCGTTCCGGTCTTCGCCGCCACGGAAATACCGGGAAGAGCCATTTCGGTGCCGGTTCCATAGGGCTGGGAGACAACTCCCTGCATGAGCTCAGTCATCTGGGAAGCGATCTCAGGGCTGATCTTTTGACCGACGCGCACCGGAGAAGTCTCGGACTGAACCTGGAGGTCGGAGTCAACGATCTGCGAAATCATGTAGGGACGCATCATGGTGCCCTTGTTGGCAATGGTCTGCGAGATCATTGCCATTTGCAAAGGAGTGACCTTCACGGAGTACTGGCCAATGGAGCTCATCGCGAGTTGCGCAGAATCCGTCGAATCCGGGAACTGCGAGGCCGTTACGCTCAAGGGGATCTTCTGGCTTGTCCCGAACTCGAAACGATTCGTCAGGTCAGCCAAATCCGTATGAGTGAGCTTTTCGCTGGCAAGAACGAAAGTCGTGTTACACGAGCGAGCGAAGGCCTCGGCGAGAGTTGGGTGGCCGTTACCGCACTCCGTCGACTCGATATTCGATACCGAGGTTTGGGTTCCCGGAAGAACTGTTGAGACGGGAGAATCCATCTCTGTTTGCGGTGTGACGGCGCCTTTCTCAAGCAACGCGATGGTGGTGAGGATCTTGAAGGTCGAACCGGGAGCGTAAAGATCACCGGCAATCGCGCGGTTATATAGGGGCTTGGAAGGGTCGTTAATCAGTTTCGTGTAGGCCGTGTTGGCTTCCTGGGAATCAAAAACCGCCAGGGAATTTGGGTCATAGGACGGTGATGAATACATGGCTAAAACAGCACCGGTCTTGGCATCGAGAGCAACGACTGCTCCCTTACGATTCCCCAGCTTTTCTGCGGCGATTTGCTGCATTTGTGGGTTGAGCGTCAGAACAACGCCACCACCTTGACGGTTCTGACCCGTGAAGAGATTGCGGAAACGCTGAACGAGGAGAGCCTGATCCTGGCCGTCCAAGATGTCCTCGGCTGCAGCTTCCATTCCGGTGGACTGAGAGAATGCCGCCGAGAAATAGCCGGTCGTGTGGGCGTAGAGCGGACCTTGGGAATAAGAGCGTTGGTAGCGCGAGGATCCTTCAACCTTTTCGGAGGACGCAATCGCAGTGCCGTCAACGATGATCGGGCCGCGATCGGTTTCAGCAGCATGCAAAATCGTGCGTTGGTTGCGACCGTCAGCATTGAGCGAAGGGGCTTGAATGACCTGATTATTAGTCACCATTAAACCGAGGGCCGCGAACATCATGAGCACAATGACGAAAAGGCGACGAATCTGAGTATTCACGCGCGACCTCCCATGTCCTCGGGGGCTTGACGGCGCTTCGGTTCCACCTCGGGGAGGCTGCCAGACGTCCATGCGGAAGGCGCAGAAGGACGGCGCGCAGCATCAGAGACTCGGATCAGGAGCGCAACAGCCAGCCAAGAAGACACCATCGATGAACCACCGGCGGCCAAGAAAGGAGCGGTCAATCCGGTCAGAGGAATCAGTCGGGTAATTCCGCCCAAAACAACGAAAATCTGGATGGCAAAGGAGAAACTCAGGCCCGTGGCCAAAAGCTTTCCGAAACCGTCGCGGACGCCGATTGCTGCGCGCAGGCCTCGTTCAATGAGGACCAAGTACAGGACAAGGATCGCCGCAAGACCAGTGATTCCCAGCTCCTCAGCGAAAGAAGACAAAATGAAGTCCGAGTTCGCCAGTGGGACGAGCTGCGGGTAACCACGGCCCCATCCGGTTCCCATGAGTCCGCCCGAGGCCTGGCCGAAGAGTCCCTGAACCAGTTGGTAGGAGCCGCCCGCCTCAGCATTGTACACATCGGGCTCAAGGGCATTGAGCCACACATCAAAGCGAGCGCGCACGTGGCTAAAAGTCTTGATTGCAATGAAAATTGCGGGGACGAACATGGTGAAACCGATGACCAGCCACGAGACTCGATTCGTTGCGACGTAGAGGGTCGCGACGAAAAGCCCGAAGAAGAGAAGCGAGGTTCCCAAGTCGCGCTGGAGGACCAGAATCGCCACGCCGACAAGCCAGACGACCAAGATCGGACCCAGGTCACGAGCGCGTGGAAGACGCAGTCCCAATACCTTCGGCCCGCCGATCGTCAAATTATCGCGGTTAGTAACCAGGTAACCGGCGAAGAAGATCGCCAAAGTAATCTTCACAAGCTCGCCCGGCTGCATAGACAGCGGGCCGAGGCTGATCCACACTCGTGCTCCGTAGGTTTCCTTGCCGAGGCCAGGAATCATAGGAAGCAGGAGCAAAACAACGGAAACCAGGCCAAAAGTGTAGGTGTAACGGCGAAGAACACGGTGATCACGCACCAGCACTAAGACCGCCGCGGCAAGGACGATGGCGATTCCAACGAACATCAACTGTCGGATACCGACTGTGTCCATGCCTAGGGCATCAAGAGATAAGTCGATCCGGTAGATCATCGCCAAACCCATGCCGGTCAGGGCAACCGCAATCGGCAAGATCACGGGGTCCGCGTAGGGGGCAAGGAAGTGAACACCGACCTCGGCAACAATCGCCAGAGCCACCAAGATCCCGATGTGGAGTCCCAAGTTCGCGGGGATTTCCCCCGTACGGTTGAGCGTGGTCAGGACGTAGCCGCCGATTCCAACCGCCAGCGCGATCAACATAAGGAAGAGCTCAAGGACGCGCCGGGGGCGGACAGGGTTAATGGAAACGGTTGCCACTAGTTGCCCCCCTCCTGTGTTGCTTCAGGGGTGGGGGTGGGTTGGCTCTGGTTTTGTTGGTCGCTGTTTTGTTCGGATTGCTGCGCCTGCTGCGCTTCGCGCGCCTGCTGAAGGGCTCGCTCGCGGGCGTTCGAGCGCAAGATCGCAACATAGGCGTCGACTTCACCGCGCGAGGAACGCGTGACAGGCTCTTGAAGACGCTGCTGATCGACCGCTGCGAGCTGGTCGAGCTTCACGTCGGTGATTTCAACGGCGTGGGAGAGATTCCAGGAGCCGATGGACTGTGGGATCCCTTGGAAAATGACGACTGAGCCGTCTTTGCCCATGACGTAGTACTGGGATTGGCTCCACTGCCAGCCAAACCAGCCGGCAATAACAACGCCAATTGCGAGCATCAAACTGATCACGGGCAGGAGCCAAGCGAAACGTGGGCGCCGAGGAGTGTCGGCCTCGGCCTCGTCGTCGACGGGAAGCTCCTTGGTCGGGGAAGCCAAAGCCGCAGCGCGAGCCGCTGCTCCACCACCCCCACGGGTGGGCGCGAGGCGATCCTTCGCAGCAGCACCAACGATCTGCGGTGCGCTGGGAGGGACGGTGCCCGCGGGAACGATATCGGCGACCACGCAGGTGACGTTATCGGGGCCACCCGCAAGCAAAGCCAGTCGGATCAGCTCTTCGGCACACTCTCCGGGATCGCGGACATCAGTGAGGATTTCAGCGATCGTGTCGGAGGAGACGACTCCGGAAAGCCCGTCAGAACACAGCAGCCAGCGGTCTCCCACGACTGCTTCACGCATGGTTTCATCGGGAGTGACATCGGCTTGAGAATCCCCAAGGATTCGCATGACGACATTGCGCTGCGGGTGATGCTCGGCCTCTTCAGGGGTGATTTGGCCACTGTCCACCAGGTACTGAACAAAAGAGTGATCGGTGGTGACCTGGGTCAGGGTATCGCCGCGCAAGAGATAGGCGCGCGAGTCGCCGATGTGGACCATGGCGAGCTTGTTTCCCGAACGCATGAGCGCGATGCAGGTTGTCCCCAGTCCAGCGAGCTCGGGGTCTTGCTCGGAGCGCTCGGAAAGTTCCTCGTGCGCGTCCATGAGGGCATCGCGAAGAGAGGGGAGAAGAGTCTCAGCGGGGTGGGAGTCGGTATCGAGGGGAACCAGGTGAGCAATAGCAACCGAGGAAGCGATATCGCCGCCCGCGGGGCCGCCCATTCCGTCGGCTAAAACCAGAAGATTTGCGCCCGCGTAGCCGGAATCTTGGTTATTTTGGCGCACCAAGCCGACGTCGCTGCGAGCGGCGTAGTGAAATTCGACGGGCTTGGATGGGGCCATGTTACTTCACCAATTCGAGGGTCGTTTGGCCGATTCGGACGATATCTCCCACGTTCAATTCCCGAGGCGACGTCAGTCTTTCGTCGTCCACGAAAGTTCCGTTTCGGGAACCAAGATCTTCGATCCACCAACGCCCGTCGGCGGGGGTCAGACGTGCGTGTTGGGAAGATGCGTACTCGTCTTCCAAAACCAGTGTTGATGAAGGTGAACGTCCAATGACGATCTGAGTGCTTCCGAGGGGAATGATCGTGCCCACAAGCGGGCCACCGGTCAGGAGAAGATTTCGCGGCTCGGACGTATGTGTTGAACGCCGAGATTCGCGACGCTTGCGATCCGCATCCTTGCGTCCTTTTCCGCGCGGGGTCACGACCGTGCCGAAGATATCGCGGCGCAGAGTTGAGACCGCTCCCAAAACGAGGAGCCACAAGAGAACAAGGTAACCCAGGCGGAAGAGGGTGAAGGTGAGATCTGAAGTCACTGGGCATCCTCACTTTGCGGGTGCGTCCAGAACAAGATTCGGGTGCGTCCGATGGTGATCTGGTTTCCGTCCAAAAGGGTCGCTGCATCAATGCGGTGGCCCTCGACGAAAGTACCATTTGTCGAACCTAAATCGGTAGCAATCACGCCGGTGGGAGTAATACGAAGTTCCAGATGGCGGCGCGAAACGCCCGAGTCTGCAACGGTGATGTCGGCCTCGGCTCCGCGGCCAATGACGGTGACGGGTTCGGTGAGGAGCCACTTTTGGCCGTCGATGTCGAGGATGGGGTGCTCGGGGGAGGGTGACGAGGCCGTGGCCGGGGCGGCGGCGCCTCGTTCGTTGCGTGCTTCCACTTGGAGCTGACCGGTGAATTCCTCCGAGTCGCGCGTGAAGTCAATAGAAATCGGGCCGAGAAGGGCGTATCCCTGGGAGGCCGCGTGATCGGTTACCTGCTGGGCGAATTCTCCCGCGAGGATGTCGAGGTCGCCCAATGCGTCCATATCAGCGGGTGCCATGCGGATAAGGAAATGGTTGGGGGCAATTGCGCGGTCGGTGGAGAGCTCTTGGACGTGGTCTTCCATGGAGCGCTTGAGCGCCGAGGTGATGTCAACTGCTTTGATTCCCGAACGGAAAACACGCGAGAAGGCGCCGTTTACACCGCGCTCTACGGCGCTTTCAAAACGGTCGAAAATACTCATGCAGCCTGTTCCTTATTCGGTATCTAACCTTGCACGCAGGCCCTAAGCCGAAGGATTCGATAGGCCTACTGACAGCATTTTACAGTTTCGTCCCAAATTGGGCGGGGTGAAGGGTATTTGAAAGGCTATTTGAGTGGGCCCGTTAAGGTGCTCTGTTGATGACACAGATCACATGTTTGCAATGTTAATTAATACTGTTAATATCGTGTGAGATCCCTGATACGGAGACATATGAATCGGTTCAGAATTGCTCCTCGACCGCAGCATGCACAGCGTCGTCTTGAACGTCGTAATTCTGCGCGCTATGCGGTGATTTCGTGCATCCTTGCAGCTCTCATTGCTCTTCCCGCAGTGACTAATTTCCAATCGCCGGCCCGGGCAGATGCCCCCCTTGAAACACCCGGTGCCGACAGCATTACTTTCAATCGATCCGAAGGCCGAATTGGCAAGGCCGTTCTGAATGACTCCGGTACGGATCGCACCACCGTCGTCGCGGACAACTCTTACTTCGGTGTCGTCCGTGGAATGACCAACTACGACTCCTCGGATCCGAACCAGCGCTCCGTCGCTTATCGCGCGGGTTATTCCCAAGACTGGCTTGATGCGAATACGGCGAAGAGCGGCGACTACTGGTCCTACGTTACTCGAGGTGTGGCCTGGGACTACCACATGGCCGCTTACTACCACAAGGCCTACTACGGGGACTACACTCCCAACGCGATCTCGACCTCGACAACCAGTGCGCTCGGATACAAGCCGAATGACCCCGGGACGGTCTCCCTCAACAGCACCTTCCTTATCGGTACGGTCCGACACAACAACTTCCCGATCTACTCCCAGATTCACTGGGTGCACTCGTCTTTCGACATCCGTATTGGTGACCTGGAGGAATCCTTCCCCTTTGACCAGCAGGAAACCGACAACGACACGGACACGACGGCCGTGCGACGCAAGGGAGGCCCCTACGAGTGGGTCTCCCGTGCCTCCGCGCCGCGCACCTGCCCATCGACTGCCCCCTACTATGCGCTTGCCCGATCCGATCGTAACTGGCATTGCTTCAAGAAAGTCGGTGAAGGGAACGGGAATTACGACATCTACACTGACCAGCCTCAGTACTATCCGGGATCGGCGGGCGTTCCTGGCCATACCCCCCAGTCAGACGACGTCCTGACGATCACGAAGACCACCTCGGACCAGACGATCACCGTCAACGGGATCCCCTATCGCCTCGTCCTCTACGGATTTGTGCCCAACGCGGACGGCAACTGCCCCGCCACCCCTCCCGCGGGCTCGACCCCGGTCTCCACCTTCACGACCAAGGAAAATCAGACCTCCTTCGGCTGCCTCTACGGCTCCTTCAGCCAAGAGCGCTACCTGCGCGTCGCGAAGGCGGTCACCGAGGACTCCGAGCAGGTGGGCGAAACGATCCCGCCGTTCACCTTTACGACAATGGGCGTTGGTGACTGGTCTGCGCCCACGGGAACACCGCTCGGTACCAGCGTTACGGCCGACGGCTTCGTCGGTTGGAACTCCTTCGAGGATGCGAACCTGACCCCGACCACTTTCGGCAAGGCCGGGGCGGTCACCTCCGGGTACAGGGCCTTCATGCCCGGCTTCTCTCAGTTCGTCGTCGCTGAGACAGGGCCGCGCATCGCCGGTCGATTCCCGTTGCAGTTTGGAGTACCGGGGCGTTTTGGCCCCTGGAAGACCAGTGACGACCCGAACTCCGCGCAGTGGAACCTCGTCGACGTGACCTGTCTGAACGGCATTGGCGAGCGGGTCAACGTTACTCGTGACCCTGACACGGGCGGTGTGGACTTCTCCCAGGTCGCCCCGGCCTCGTCCCCCGCAGCCCTACCCATCACCTGCACCTTCACGAATGAAGAAAAGGTCCCCAAGCTCCGCATCCAGAAGGACCTGGAAAGCGTTGAAGGCGCAACGACCGATGACATTACAGTGACCTATCGCATCAGCGCCACCAACGACGGCTCTCTCAAGGGAACAACAGGTCGCTTGACCGACACCCCGGACTTCGCACCGGGATTGAATGTCCGCTCGGCTGCGGTCGCGACCACTCTTGAGGGGCTCGCAAGCGCTGCAGCGCAGCCGGCTGCCGCGTCCTATGTTCTCACTGAAGGAACGGATCTTGAGCCCGGTCAGTCAGCCACCTGGTACATCCGTATGCGTGTGAGCCGAGATAAGACCGCGGTGGGTTACAGTGAGGTCGCGCTCGAGTGTGCGACCCAGAATAATCGCCTTACTCCAAAGAAAGGTCTGTATAACCGCGTTAGCGGAGACTACGACCACGATGGTGAAGCCAATAACGAGGCCTGCGCCCCGGTTCGCCCGCGACCGATCCGCATCGAGAAGGCCGGCACCCAACCGGTCGGAACCCAAAACGATGATGGTACCTATCCGCTCAATGGCGCGGCTTTCGCGATCTATGACAACCAGGCACTCACCGGTACTCCGATCAGCGTTCTTGACGGGGGATCAAGTTTCGTCAGTCCCTCTCTTGAAACAGGGAAGACCTACTGGTTGGTTGAGACTCGCGCGCCTGCAGGACACGTTCTGCTGCCGCGTCCCATTCCCTTCCACATCAGTGTTGGAACCGATGCTGCTGCCTCGACCGTGATCACCACCGATTTTGGTCCCGATGATGGTTTCTCCTCCGTGCGAGTTTTGCCCGCAAAGGCTGGCACTGGAGATGAGGCTCTGCCGGGTATCCGCGTGGTTGATACTCAGGTTGGTCATCTGCCCGTAGCGGGGTCCACAGGCATCTACCCCTATATTGGAGCGGGTGCGCTGTTGATGGTTGCTGCCGCTGGCGTCCTGTGGATGAGGCGACGCGAAGGGCTTGAAGCCTAAGAAACAGCGAAGGAGGGGGGCGTCCGCCGTTTGGCGGGCGCCCCCCTCCTTTAACGCTCAGTCAGGTGAGTTGGGCAAAGAACTTAGAAGTCCCAGTCCTCATCTTCGGTATCGACCACTTCACCCATGACGTAGGAAGAACCAGAACCCGAGAAGAAGTCGTGGTTCTCATCCGCGTTCGGGCTCAGGGCCGCCAGGATCGCGGGGTTCACATTCGTCGCATCGGCGGGGAAGAGCGCCTCGTAGCCCAAGTTCATCAGGGCCTTGTTGGCGTTGTACCGCAGGAACTTCTTGACGTCCTCGGTCAGACCAAGCGGATCATAAAGGTCCTCGGTGTACTCTTCCTCGTTTTCGTACAGCTCGAAGAGCAGGGAGAAGGTGTAGTCCTTGAGTTCCTGGCGACGAGCCTCGTCGGATTCGTTCACGGCCAACTGGTACTTGTAGCCGATGTAGTAGCCGTGCACGGCCTCGTCGCGAATGATCAAGCGGATCAAGTCAGCGGTGTTCGTGAGCTTGGCGTGAGCGCTCCAGTACATGGGTGCGTAGAAGCCCGAGTAGAACAGGAAGGACTCGAGCATGGTCGAGGCGACCTTGCGCTTTTCCGGGTCGTCGCCCTGGTAGTAGGACTTCACGATCTCGGCCTTGCGCTGCAGGGCCTCGTTTTCGTTCGACCAGCGGAAGGACTCGTTGATCTCTTCGGTGGATAAAAGCGTCGAGAAGATCGAAGAGTAGGACTTCGCGTGCACGGACTCCATGAAGGCGATATTCGTGTAGACCGCCTCTTCGTGGGGGGTCCGGGCGTCCGGGATCAGTGAGACCGCGCCAATGGTTCCCTGGAGCGTATCGAGCAGGGTTAAGCCGGTGAATACGCGGTTCGTCATGCGCTGTTCTTCGGCGGTGAGCGTCTTCCACGATGCCAAGTCGTTGCTCAAGGGCACCTTTTCGGGGAGCCAGAAATTACCGGTCAGGCGATCCCAGACCTCGAGGTCTTTGTCGTCTTCGATGCGGTTCCAGTTAATGGCTTCAAAAACGGGCGTTACGCTCACGCGTCCTCCTGACACGAGTGTTTCATGCGGCGCGATCCGGAATAGGAAGCGGGCCTGATAGTTTTTAAGACTACCGTCTTCGTCGGTTGAAATCTGCCTCTGATCGAATGAATCACGAAAATGACGAGGCCAAGAGCTAGTCCGCCAAAAGCTTGAGCAGGTGATCGACGACCTTTCCACCGGAGTAGAGAGATCCATCGTGCTGGTACTCGTTCGTGATGTAGTGGTGCGCACCCATGAGTTCACCCGTCTGAAGGGAGAGCTCGCGCGGGACAAACATGTCGTCGTAGTACACCGCGGCGGCGACGGGAACGGAATTCTCAGCCAAGGCCTCGGGGAAATAGACGGGAGTCGCATCCGTCGTTTCAGCGAGGATCTGTGCGACTTCCGCCAAGGGAGCGAGACCCGGGTCCTCATCGAAGACGCGATGCATGAAGTGCTCACCGGTGAGGTAGTAGGGCTCGGAAGTATCCAGGGGATCAGCATCCTTTGCGAAACCGGGAACTTCTTCAGCCAGGCGATCTGCTGCCCAATTCGTTGCGGTTCCACGCAATTCGGGCGTTGCGCAGGCGTAGATGAATTCCTGGAACACGCCGTAGATCGGCGCAACATTCGTTGCGTCACCGATAGCTTCCAAGAATTGGGTAGACAGGCAACGCTGGCCGTTGATGGTCACCCACGGGCCCTCGAGCAGGTAGTGGAGCTGATCGGTGCGTCCCTGTCCGCCCAGCATCATGCCGATCTGACGGAAGCGCGCGCTGCTCAGGCGCTCGCCGGTCGGGAGGAATTCCTCGGTGTCGCGAAGGTGCGCGGCGATCTGGCGGATCGTTGTCTCGTCCTCGGGGTGGTGCTGGAAATAGACGCGGTTGCGCGCTGCTGTGCGCTGGTAGGTCAGGCGGTAGATCTCATCGACATGGACGAGGCCGGGCAGGCCTCCCGTGATGAGGCTGGCTTTCAGGCCCTGAGGCGCAAGCGAGAGATACGAAGTTGTGATGAAGCCGCCGTAGGACTGGCCAAGAGTCGTCCATGGTTCGTCTCCCGCGAGCTCGTGGCGGAAGGCCTCGGCATCGTAGACGATCTGATCTTGGCGGAAATAACGCAGGTAGTTCGCCTTTTCCTGTGGGGTCGGAAGGAAGGAAAGGGATTGCGCATCCATGCGGGTGGACTGGCCGGTGCCTCGTTGATCGAGGAGGACCACGCGGTAATCCTGCAGGAGACGATTCATCCACCCGCTGTCAAAGGTGCCAAAGCGAGGGCTGGGGTAGCCGGGACCGCCCTGGAGGAAGACGGCGTAGGGCGCGTTTTCCTTGCCGGGACGCACGACCTCGCGCGCGAAAATCTCGATGGTTGGGTTATCTGCGCCGAGGGGACGCGTGTGATCGAGGGGGACATCGAGGCGGTGCTCGTAGACGGTGTGAGCGTGGTG
>CAUTOM010000021.1:0-26342 GCA_963540435.1 uncultured Actinomyces sp. | reverse complement strand
CCTCACCCAGCAGCGAGGCAAGCCAGACCCAGAACAGCACTGCGGCACCCACGCTCATCGATAACGTGTCATGGACGACCTCGGGAAGTTGGGGAAAGCAGTCCTTGAACGGGCAGCTTGGCTCAACCTTCATTGCTCCACCCGGCGAACTTGCGCCCGAAAGCGAACAAAATTTCACCTCCATGGCCAAAGTTGAGCTCTCAGCCGATGGCCAGACCATCATCGATAATGATGGTCACTCAGGCGAAAGCTACACGGCTCTCAGTTCCCTCTCGCCCATGACGGACCTGCTCTCGTGGGATGCCCAAAGCCTTGACGACGAACTCGATACCCAGCAGTTCCTCACGGCTATGACCGCGATGATCACCCGCGAGCGCCCGAGCTTGTCGCGGACACTTTTCGTTCCACTTCAGCGTTCGTCCTCACTGGACGAGACCCGACTTGCGCGCGTGCGAGCAATCCTCGATAACCGCTGGGTTGAGGCGATTTCCTTCAGCGACTTGGTGAACTCCGAGGCGACAGACATCGAGCGTACGGCCGTCCAAGATTCGCCTTTTAGCGACTCACTTCGCTCAGAGATGAGCGCGTTGAGCGGCGCCTACGCGGGTACTCTTCCTTTGGCGGAAGCAACTGAAAACGTTGACGCGGCTCGCCTGAGGGTGGACACAACCGTTTCAAGCGCGCTCCGGGCAGACCTTGGGGATCAGCGATCCGAAACGATCGTGACCAGTATTCAGTCGCTGAATACTTTTAGCTCTTCTGTATCGGTTGAGTCTTCTAACGCAGTCAACCTCATTAATAAGAGCGCTAATTTCCCTGTTCGCGTACGCAATTCTTTGCCGTGGCCGGTCAATGTCGAGGTAACTTTGCTCCCGGGCGATCCCAGATTGCGTGTCACCAGTACCTCGACGGCCACGATTCCGGCGAATTCTTCCTCAACCGTTGAAGTACCCGTGACGGCCATCGGCTCAGGCGATATACGTGTGACCTATAAGGTATCGACACCCAGCGGAACCATCCTTGATGATTCGCAAAGGGTTTTAGTCCGCATGCGCGCCGGATGGGAAGATGCGGCAACAGTTGTCATGGCGGTTCTTGTCGGACTTGCCTTCGTCGGCGGAATTATCCGCACGGTTCGGCGCCGCTTCAAAGCCTCTACCACTGCGGCATCTTCACACCTGCCCGGCGTTGGCGGCGTCGAAAAAGGGACGGTCAACGTTCCACTGTCCACCGGAGCATTCGTGAAAGCCGGGCGCCCCCCGTCCAAGCCGACTACATCCGACTCACATGAAGAGGATCAGGAATGAGTGAAAGCCAAGCTCGCAACGGTTCGCTTTTACGGGCCAGCGTATTGATGGCCTCGGGAACAATGGTTTCCCGAGTCCTTGGCTTCATCAAGACCGCAATGCTATTGGCGGCGTTGGGTTCGGCCGGCGGCGCGGTCTCTGCTGCATTCCAAACAGCAAACACCCTGCCCAACACGATCTTTAATCTCCTTGCCTCCGGCGTTTTCGACGCCGTCTTGGTCCCGCAAATTGTTCGCGCACTCAAGAGAGATGAGGGCCAGGTTTACATCAACCGCCTCATCACACTGGCCGGAACAATCCTTTTCCTCGTAGCTTTTGTTTCGACCCTTCTTGCGCCACTTCTCATCATCATCATGGCGCCCGGCTACAGTATGGAAATTCGCTCCCTTGCGGTTTCCTTCGCCTTCTTGTGCTTGCCACAAATCTTCTTCTACGGGCTCTATAACCTGCTCGGTGAGCTCCTCAATGCCCGCGGAGTTTTCGGCCCCTATATGTGGGCACCGGTGCTCAATAACGTCATTGCAATCGCAGGTCTGACCGCTTTCTTGGCTCTGTGGGGTTCCCGCGAAGACTTTGCCATCACGGACTTCACCTCCCCGCAATTCTGGCTCTTGTCGGTGACGACGACCTTGGGTGTTGTGTGCCAGGCACTGGTTTTGTTCATTCCCATGAGACGAGCGGGGATCTCATTCAAGCCTGACTTCCACTTCCGTGGGACTTCTTTCGGCTCGGCCTCGAAGGTTGCAGGCTGGACATTTGCCACCTTGGGCGTGTCCCAAGTTGGTGTTCTCTCAACGAACGCCATCGCCTCGATCGCAGATAACTACCTCAACCAGAACCCCCAGCCCATCGCGGGTCTAGCCGGATATTCGGCTGCGTTCTTGATCTTCATGCTCCCGCAGTCGGTCATTACCGTCTCTCTTGCGACCGCAATCTTCACGCGATTGAACTACGCGGTCGCCGAAGATAACGACAGGGAGGTTGCCGAGCACTACCACACGGGTATCCGCCTCATTACCTCCCTGACGGTTCTTGCTGCCGCGATCTTCATGGCAGGCGCTGCCCCGATGATGCAGCTGGTCGTCACCAATACGACCCGGCCCGAACTGATCTCTTCCTACGCGCTGATCCTGGTTTCCCTCATGCCCGGCGTGGCCTCGACGGGAATCGTGCTGATGAGCCAACGCGTCTTCTTCGCTTACGAGGACGCAAAGCCCGTGTTCCTCATGGGCATTGTCCCCACCATTTTGCAGATCATCGTTGGGTGGTCGATTTACTTTGCGACGGGCGTGCGCTGGTGGGTCATCGGCGCGGCTCTTGGCGAAACAGTGTGCCGAATCGTTCAGGGTTTGATTGCGATGCGTTGGGTTGGCAATCGCAATCGCTTCGTCAATTCTTCACTCATTGTGCGCTCCTACCTGACCTACGTCTGTTGCGCAGTTGTGGCTGGAGTCGTCGGTTTTGGCGTGCTGTGGCTCATGGGGATCTACACGACGATTTCCTCGAAACTGGTGCGCTGGCTGGTATCCGGCGTGAAGTTCGGGGTCGTGGCAATCGTCGTCACCGTGATCTACATGCTTGCGATGCGCTTCATTAACCCTCAAGAATCTGCAACCAGTATTCGTCCCCTGCTCACTCGTTTGCGTCTTCCCGCAGCGCTGTGTGCGTTCCTTTCGGCCGCGCCGTCGCCGCAGCGTCCCGAGAGCATTCATAATAGGCTGGCAGCATCACGCAAGGAGGAAGTCATGTCCGCTGAGGATCACCGCACCCCTGCCGAAGGTATGCCTCGCTGGGTTCCGCTCTCCGTCGACCTCTCCGTGCCTGCTTTCGATGAGATCGTCAATCCCGATGCGTCGCATGAGCCGGCTCCCGCGCCGCAGACTCCCGCGCCGGTAGTTCCTGCCTCGCAACCCACGCTTCCCCAGGAGAACCACAGTTCCCGAGGCCGCGTCGAGATGAGCCAGGCCAAGCCTGAACTTCCCATTGTTCCGACCCTCCCGGCTACGGCACGCGTCTACGACCTCGATGCGACCGCGCCGGCTGGTATTCCCTTGGGTGCTGCAGCTGCCGAGGCCGTGGCCGAAACTTCCGCCGCAAAGTCTCCTTCTACACCTTCTCCTTCTCGTATCCCCGCACCGCATCCCCAGGGTTTTGCTCAGGGTGCTGTTGTGGGCGGCGCCGCTGCTGCCGAGGGTGTGGCTGCGACGGCTGCCGCGCGCGTCGGTCACGCTGGTGCTTCCTTTGCAGGTAGCGGCCACAGCGGTGGTACTGGTCGTGGAAACGGTGGCGGCCGAGGCGAAGATGGCCGCGCACAGGGATCACAGGCCTCGGGCGGTGAAGGCGCGGAGCGCGGAATTGATCCCACGCGCCCGACGATTATCTTTGCCGCAGTACTGACGGTCCTCGCAACCATTTGGGCGGGTGCAACCGTACTCAGCCCGGTCAAGCACTCCGGTGTTGACGACATCGTGAACCAAGCGAAGAGCGCCTCGCCTTCGGCTTCCGCCTCGGCTCAGCCTTCCGAGAATCCTTCGCAGACGACAACTGTGACACCGGTGATCTCCAGTGTGTCTGTGCTGTCGTGGAAGGATGACAAGGGTGACCACGAAGAGATGGCCGTCAACATGATCGATGGAGACGCAAAGACCAGCTGGCACTCGCGCTACTTCGATTACAACCAGTTCCTAGACGACAGCGCGGTCACCGTGCTCGTGAAGTTCGAGAAGAAGTCGACGGTTTCTGAAATCACCTTGACGATGGATCCCTCGACGAGCGGCGGCGAAGGTGTTGTTCGTGCCGTAGATCCCAATTCGCCTCGCACGGGAACAGAAATCGCCACCACGACGTTCTCTCCCACAACGGACATCAAACTGGCGCACCCTGTGGAGACCGATGCCATCAGCATTACCTTCCGCAAGATGCCAACCTCGCAAGACGGTCGCGCATGGGCGTGGATCAGCGAGCTGTCAGTGAAGTAACCGCAACCTGCCCATAGGAGACACCATGTCTGAAAACATCCATGACGTCGTTATTGTCGGTTCTGGCCCCGCGGGGTACACGGCAGCTATTTACACTGCTCGCGCGGGTTTTAAGCCCGTTGTGGTCGCCGGTGCGCTTGCGGCTGGCGGTGCTCTGATGAACACGACCGAGGTCGAGAACTTCCCGGGTTTCCCCGAGGGCATCATGGGCCCGGAGCTCATGGACCAGATGCGTCAGCAGGCCGAGAAGTTCGGTGCGGAAGTGCGCTACGAGGATGCCTACGCGCTTTCTCTTGAGGGCGATATCAAGACGATCACCCTTGAGGATGAGACTCTTCAGGCGCGCACGGTGATTCTGGCGACCGGCTCCGAATACCGTCACATGGATGTGCCCGGTGAACAAGAGTTCTCTGGTCGCGGTGTGTCCTACTGCGCGACCTGCGATGGTTTCTTCTTCCGTGACAAGCACCTGATCGTTGTCGGTGGTGGGGATTCTGCCATGGAAGAGGCGACCTTCCTGACGAAGTTTGCCTCGAAGGTGTCGGTTGTTCACCGTCGTGACCAGCTGCGTGCCTCGAAGGCAATGGCTGATCGTGCTGCGGCCAACCCAAAGATCGAGTTCGTGTGGAATTCCGTTGTTGAGGAAGTTCTTGGGGATTCTTCTGTGACGGGCGTGCGCCTGCGCAACACCGTTGATGGTTCCGAGAGCGTCCTGGAAGCGGAAGGCGTTTTCGTTGCGATTGGTCACGTTCCCCGCACCGCGCTGATCGCCGATCAGGTGGCCTTGGACGAGGCGGGCTACATCTTGGTCAACGATCCGGGGACCGCAACCAACCTCCCGGGTGTTTTCGCCTGCGGTGATGCTGTTGACCATACCTATCGTCAGGCGATTACCGCTGCGGGGTCAGGTTGCCGTGCTGCTCTTGATGCGCAGCACTGGCTCGAATCTCAGGAGTAAGTTATGAAGGCCTTTGGTTTCCTAAGCTTTGGACACTACGCACGGGATGGAAGGCGCGGACTGAGCGGGCGCGATGCCCTTCATCAGGCTATTGAGTTGTCGGTTGCAGCCGACGATCTGGGTGTTAATGGCGCCTACTTCAGGGTGCATCATTTTGCGCCCCAGGGTGCCTCACCCATGCCCTTGCTCTCCGCGATTGCTGCCCGCACGAAGCATATTGAGGTCGGTACCGGCGTCATCGATATGCGCTATGAGAATCCCTTGTACTTGGCTGAAGAGGCCGCGGCATTGGATCAGATTGCCGATGGTCGAGTGGCACTTGGTGTCTCACGTGGCTCACCCGAGATCGCCGAGCGCGGCTGGGAGAGCTTTGGCTATCGGGACGAGAAGGATCCGCGCGGCGGCGAGATGGCGCGTGAGAAGTTCTATCGTTTTCTCGAGGCCATTGAGGGACGTCCGGTCGCGCACGCTGCTCCCGAAGGGCAGCAGTACCCGCTGATGGTTCAGCCGGGTTCTGATCTTGCCGTCTTCCCCCAGTCACCGGGACTTCGCCAGAGGATCTGGTGGGGTGCAGGTTCGAACTATTCAGCTGAGCTCAGCGCTCGCGATGGTGTCAATATGATGAGCTCGACCCTGGTCTTCGAAACCGACGATCGTAGTTTCGGCGAGATCCAGGCCGAGCAGATTGCACTCTACCGGGCGGCATGGAAAGAAGCGGGACACGCGTGGACACCTCGGGTGTCTGTATCGCGGTCGATCTTCCCATTGCTGAGCGCGAAGGATCGCGGAATGTATGGCTTGGAAGCCTACTCAAGCGATCAGGTCGGACGTTTGGATATGGGAACAGCCACTTTTGGCCGTTCCTATGCCGCCGCACCCGATGTTTTAATCGAGCAGCTTCAGGCCGATCCGGCTATTGCCGCAGCGGATACTTTGTTGCTGACAATTCCCAACCAGCTGGGATTTGAAGAGAATCTATCGATTATCAGCAACTTTGCGAAGTATGTTGCTCCTGAGCTGGGGTGGATTCCAGCCGATCAGGGTCCGGTTACGGGCTATCCGATCCAGTGAACCTGCCGGTGACAAAGCTCATGTGCCACCAGGTGGATTGAGTGAATTGCCAGTGTGATCGAGGGGCTGACGTGTCGGTGCCTTTGTAGGGGCAAAGGCACCGACACGTCATTCCACCGGCGCCATTGCAGGTGGAAGCTTACCAGTTCGAGCCCCTGACCTCTCGATCTAATACGCTTAATTTTAATCCGTCTAAAACGTCAAAAGCAGGGAAAACGTGCACCTAGGGTTGCACGTTTTCCCTGCTCAGACAGATATCTAACGTTTTTCTTCAGGAACGCTTGTCGTCACCAGTTTCTCTATTTCATTCCTTCACGCATGTCACTGAGCAGCCTTCGTCTCAGTGGACCGGTGCTCTCTGAGGCAAAGAGAATCAGCGCGACCCCTCCCAGTGTCATCCCGATGAAAATACCCATACTGCTCAAGGAAACTCCCATGGTCAGTACCGGGGACATGAAGCACAGTCCCAGCACCAGCGCACCACCGATCATGAGCACGGCAGGAAGCATAATTTCAAGCCTGCGCGAGCGGTCTAGGAATTTTGCCGGAGAACCTATGTACTCCAGGGCCTTAATCTGATCGATCGAATCAATGACGCGAATCCCCTGGTTGATCGCCGTAGAGATCGCTCCCAGAACCAATGTGATTCCGAAAGTCAGCAGCATCCCCGTACGGATATCACCAAGTAGGATCAAGCTCGTCTCTTCCATATCGGGGCTACTCGTCACGCTTGTTGCCTCAAAGAGTGGCATAAGTACTCCCACGAGGAAGGCAACTAAGGCAATCGCGCCGAAAGACCGCCACACGCTCTTGGGATCATCAGTAATGCGTCTTCCAGCGAGCATCATCTGGGGCGTACGCGCACAAGCGGACATGACTCGCCCCAAGACCGACACACTCAAGGCGCCAACGACATTGACCAATGCAAAGATCACGCCCATGAAGCCCAAGAGCACCGACAATGCGATAGCAATGCCTGCATTCCAGATGGTCCCACCAATTAAGAGCCACACAAGCATGAGGGCGACCATGATGCCCAGCCCCACGGGAGACACCTTCGACACATCGCTTCTTCGGCTCACTCCCAGAGGCGTGACGGCCACGCGACGCATCGCAAGCATCGCGGAGGCAGCTGCAAGGACCATCATCAGCGCGGCCTCGGCAATGAGGATCAGGGGACCGACCCACATCTCGCCGACGCTCAAGGCTACGCCCTGGAAAGAAATGAAACTCCACCCGGGTAAGCACACTGCATAGAGTAGCGAACCAGCAACAACACCGACCAACGCATAAACCGCGGTCTCAATGACACATGCCAGTCGGGTTTGTCCAGGTTTTAAGCCAATGAGTCGCAGCACAGCAAGGTCACGCGCTCTGCGACTCAACCCCAGGCGCGCTGCCGCACCACCCATCGACAGGATCGGCACAATCATCAGCGTTGCAGCAAAACACGCCATCACCACGTAGAAGGTCGCGACATCTGTGAAACCAGCAGGCGGGTTACTCGCACGAGAAAGAAATGCGCACACCCCTCCTGTGACGCTCAAGAGAATCGCATGCGGGAAAGCGAAAGCAAGAACCGTCAGGATTGTTGTCGCTCGGTCACGCGAACGCAACGTTGCCTTGGCTGCGGTCAGTGTTGCGCTCATCGAGACACCTGCTGATCGATCAAGCCGTCGCGCATGTGGATTTCATGCGGAAGGCGCGCCGCAACTGAAGGATCGTGGGTGACCAAGATCAGGCTGGCACCCGTCGCCGAGCACGCTCCGGTCAGGACGCTCATAACTTCAGCCCCCGTCCCCTGGTCCAGCGCGCCCGTCGGTTCGTCAGCAAAGACGACTTTGGGGTTGGTGATGAGCGCGCGCCCAATGGCCACGCGTTGTGCTTGCCCGCCGGAGAGTTGCCCCGGACGGTAGGGACCTGCACCGTCTAGACCCAGATTCACCAGGATCTGTTGCGCTTGTGAGATCGCACTCTTGCGCGAAACTCCCGCCAACATGAGCGGCATCGCAACGTTCTCTTGACATGGCAGCTCGGGGAGGAGCTGACCGTCTTGGAAGACAAAACCAAAATTGCGCAGCCGCAGTTGCGAGATCGCCCCCTCACTCATCGCCGTCAATTCGCTGCCGTCGAGCATGATGCTTCCCGAAGTCGGACGAAGAACCCCCGCGAGGCAGTGCAGCAAGGTCGTTTTACCGCATCCTGAGGGTCCCATGATGGCCAGTTGGCTCCCCTGCGGGATCGATAGACTGACTCCCGCGAGTGCGAGGACCGTGTTCCCACCTCGCTGGTAGGTTTTTGTCAGCCCGCGAACGATCATTCCCGAGGCCGCGGATGCGTTGGGTGCTTGTGGCGCGCTTGCGCCCTGCTGCAGTGGTGTAGTCATAGTTTTAGTGTGCTCGTGAGCTACCCACGTTCACTATTGGGTATTGCCCTGATTTGCCCCTGGTTGTGGTGATGGGGATGTACCCTAGGAAACAATTACGTGCACATCGTTGTTATTACCGAGGAAGGCCATGCTGACCCTAACCCAACATTTTGAGCAGATTGCCGGGATTCTTCTTGCCCTGTTCCTGTCATCTCTGATCGGTCTGGAACGTCAGGCGCGTGGAAAGAGCGCCGGTTTACGAACGGACGCAATCGTTGGCATGACCTCTGCTCTCCTCATGGTGGTCTCCAAGTATGGCTTCGACGATGTGCTCGCCGCAGATTTGGTTCGCGTAGACCCCTCACGTGTCGCCGCACAGATTGTTTCCGGTATTGGCTTCCTCGGTGCTGGCATTATTTTGACGCGCTCAGGTGCGGTACGAGGCCTGACCACTGCCGCTACCGTGTGGGAAACCGCTGGAATTGGTATGGCGTGTGGTGCGGGATTGTGGGTTGCTGGTATTGCAGTAACACTCATGCACTTCCTCATTGTTTTTGCTCTCACGCCGCTTGCCCGCCACATCGGTCCACATTCCCCGCGTCGGCCAAATACCGTCGTTCTTGAGGTTGTTTTTGACTCCGGGCAAGGGGTGATGCGCCGCGTCATGAACGTGATGACAGAATCGAAGTGGCGCATTTCCCAGGTTCGCAGTGATACCGAAGGCAAGCGCGGTCACGCATATATCGAAACGACGACCGCGGACCGTGTTGCACTCCCGGCGCTGATTGCAACGATCTCAGATCTTCCCGGGATCTATTCGGTTGAAGAAGCGGACCCGCACGGCTTGGACTAAAGGTATCCACGGCCTCGTTGACGGTATCCAATAGTGGGCGAATAGTGGCACACTTGGAGATGTGTCTCTTGACATAGTGACTCAGAAAGGTTCGCGATTATGACTCAGGATTCTCAGTTGCAGGGAACTCGACTCGACCCGTGGTTTGATGCCTACGCCGATCGAGCTCACAACCTGCGAGCTTCTGAGATTCGCGCGCTTTTTTCTGTCGTCTCGCGGCCCGAGGTTGTTTCGCTTGCGGGCGGTATGCCGAACCTGAAGGATCTTCCTCTGGAAAGCCTCGCCGAGACAGCGAAGGAGCTGATCCTATCCTCCGGTGCCCAGGCACTGCAATACGGTTCCGGCCAGGGCTGGGAACCCTTGCGCGAGCAGCTTGTCAACGTCATGACCTATGACGGCATCATCGGTGCTGACCCTGACGACGTCGTCATCACGACGGGTTCGCAACAGGCGCTCGACCTGATGGCCGAGCTCTTTATCGATTCCGGTGACGTTGTTTTGGCCGAGTCTCCTTCCTACGTTGGTGCCCTCGGCTGTTTCCGTGCCCGCCAAGCCGATGTCATTCACGTTGATATGGATGACAACGGCATCATTCCCGAGGCCTTAGAAGAGACGATCCGTCGCCTAAAGTCCGCCGGTCGCACCATTAAGTTCCTCTACACGATCCCGAACTTCCACAATCCTGCGGGCGTTACGCTTTCCTTGGAGCGTCGCCCCTTGGTCGCCGAAATCTGCATGCGCGAGCACGTGTTGATTTTGGAAGATAACCCATACGGCTTGCTTGGTTTTGATTCCGATCCGCTTCCTGCGCTTCATTCGTGGTCTCCCGAGGGCGTTGTCTACTTGGGTTCGGTTTCGAAGATGTTCGCGCCCGGTATGCGCATTGGCTGGGCGCTTGCCCCTCACGCCATTCGGGCGAAGCTGGTGTTGGCTTCCGAGGCCGCTATTTTGTCGCCGGGTATGTTCGGTCAGATGTTCCTCTCGAGCTACCTGGCGGGTTATGACTGGTACAGCCAAGTTAAGGTTTATCGTGCGATGTACGCCGAGCGTTGCAAGGCTATGTTGGATGCTCTGGCGGAGTACATGCCTGATGAGTGCTCGTGGACGACTCCCAATGGTGGTTTCTACACGTGGGTAACCCTTCCCGAAGGCCTGAATGCTCGCAGCATGCTTCCTCGCGCCGTGAAGGCGCAGGTGGCCTATGTTTCCGGTACGGCTTTCTACTACGACGGCCGGGGAGCCGATCACATGCGTTTGTCCTTCTGCTATCCCGAACCTGATCGTATCCGTGAGGGTATTCGTCGCCTTGCTGGCGTTGTTCATGCTGAGAAGCAGCTCGTCGACATGTTCGGCGTTGCACCCGAAGAAGAAGCTGAATTTTTAACGAACCGTCATGATGGTTCCGTTCACACCGAAGACTAATTCCGAGGAGAAATCGTCATGTCCACTGATTCATTAAAGGTCCTTATTATCGCGGGCGGCCTGACCCATGAGCGTGATGTTTCTGTCCGCTCCGGACGTCGTGTCGCAAACTCCCTGATCAACCAGGGTTTCGACGCGAAGGTTGTTGATTTTGATCAGAATCTTCCTTCAGAGATTTCCGCTTTCGGCCCCGATGTTGTGTGGCCGCTTGTCCACGGATCTTTGGGAGAGGATGGCTCACTCCAATCCCTTCTTGAGGGTGTCGGGGTTCCTTACGTTGGATCAACACCCGCGCAGGCAATGCTGGCTTCCAACAAGCCCACGGCCAAGACACTCGTTGGCGCGGCCGGACTCGATACCCCCGGATGGATTGCCCTTCCCCAGCTCCTATTCCGCCAGCTCGGAGCACATAACGTTCTTGGGATGATCAACTCTTCCCTGACCTTCCCCCTTGTCGTAAAGCCTTCTTCGGGCGGTTCGGCTCTTGGAATGTCCCGTGCACAGGATCCCAGTGATCTTCGCTCCGCCATGGTTGATGCTTTCTCCTATGAGGAACATGTCATGCTTGAGCGTTTCATTGAAGGTCGCGATATCGCCGTTTCGGTTGTCGATCTAGAGGAAGGGCCAATCGCTCTGCCGCCGGTCGAGGTCTCAACCGATGACGGTCACTACGATTACGAGGCACGCTACACAACCGATGAGAGCGAGTACTTTGTACCCGCGCGCCTGAGCAACGATGAGATGACGGATGTGCAGGCTGCCGCAATTCAGATTCATGAACTGCTTGGTCTTCGTGATCTGTCGCGTATCGACTTCATTGTTGATGACAACGGCAGCTTCTGGTTCATTGACGCCAATGTTTCCCCCGGAATGACCGATACTTCACTCTTCCCCCAGGCTGCCGAGGCCACAGGTTCCTTCGACGAGATCTGCGCTGCGATCGTTCGCTACGTTGCGAACCGAGGGTGAGCTTGGCGCTGAGCGTCTATTGTTTTGGATAATTAGGGGCGGGCACCTTCGTGGTGCCCGCCCCTAATTTGTATTGTTTAGAGAAGCCCGAGGCGAAGCAGTTCTTCCCTCATGTCATGGGCATTTGTCCAGTTCAAGGTCGAAATACCCAGGTACTCCGCCGCCTTAGTATTTTCTTCGCGATCGTCGATAAACAAAATACTTTCTGCTTCCATCTGAGCCGCTTCAATCGCCTCGCGATAGATTCCACGATTCGGCTTCGCAACTCCGACATAGGAGGAGAAGATCATTGGCCCATTGAAGTACTTATGTGCCCACGGGCTTTCCATGACGATTGAGGCGTGCGGCGCTGGCATGTTGGTCAGGACCCCCATGGTGTAACCCTTCGCCTTCAGCTCTTCAAGAAGATAAGCGGCACACTCATCAATTCCGTACATTCGTCGAGAGTCCGCAGTGACAAGCTCATCGAGTTCTGATTTACTCGGCTCGGGTAGCCCACAGTCGCCGCTGACAGCATTCCAGAATTCCTTGTCTGTCATGCCTTCGTCATATGAGTCTCGGTGGGCCCAGATCGCGTGGTCAATCAGTGTCAGCACATGAGGCTCGTTCCCGAGGTTAAGAATCGAGGCAAATTGCTGAGGATCAGGCCGCTGTGTGACCAGAACTCCACCAATGTCGAAGTAGATGAGATCGGGTTGTGGTCTATCCATAAGTGCTGTGAACCTCCGGCTCTATTGTCTCGCATTACTGTCTAGACAACAAACCGCGTTCTCATACATGGTTCGGTGATGTTTCACGTGAAACATCACCGAACATTTCTACTTCCATTTGATGCACGTCAGCCGATTTGCCGTATCTTCGCCCCACGCGGGAGCGTTGATCGGACGCGAACCGAATCCGTCCTCTTGCGCCGAAGGCGTAAGCGGTACTGTCGTGCTATCAGTCTTCGTGACTCGCCTTTGGTAAGAGAAGGTCAGCGAGACGTTGGAGATCCTCGTTCCCCGCAAACTCGATGATGATCTTACCTTTGCGCTTTCCCTCAGAAATAGTCACACGCGTATCCCATGCGTCGGCAAGCACTTGGCTCATATGTTCACCAAGGGGAGAAGCCACCTTCAGACGCGTGACCGAGTGGCGCGTCGGTCGCTGGATTGAACCCAAGCGAACGAGCTCTTCGGTTGTACGAACGGAAAGCCCCTCCGCGATAATGCGGTTTGCTAGAATCTCCATCTCCTCAGGCGAGCTTAGCCCAAGGAGCGCACGCGCATGGCCTGCCGACAAAACCTGCGCCGAAACCTTCTTCTGGACAGTCGCCGGAAGCTTCAGGAGTCGTAGTGTATTTGCAATCTGCGGTCGTGAACGCGCAATCTTCTTCGACAATTCCTCCTGCGTCGCTCCAAAATCAGCCATGAGCTGCTGATATGCAAATGCTTCTTCAAGGGGATTGAGCTGTGCGCGATGGAGGTTTTCAAGCAATGCGTCGCGCAATAGATCTTCATCCTCTGTATGGCGGACAATTGCCGGGATGCTCGCGAGCCCCGCCAATTCACTCGCACGCAACCTGCGCTCACCCATAATGAGTTCGTAGCGTGCCTCGGGCTTTTCCTCAAGAAACTGCTGAAGTGTTTCAGACGGCGTTTGATCGAGCGCGATCCTACGGACAACAATCGGCTGTAGAACCCCCACTTCACGAATCGATGCTGCAAGCTCGTTCAGATCATCTTCGTCAAAGACCTGTCGCGGTTGACGAGTATTTGGGACAATCTGCTCTAAGGGAATCTCTGCAAAGGTTGCGCCTGGTACCTGGAGGAGTTCCGATGTTTCACGTGAAACATCGTGTCGATCGCCGCGGCCTTCCGTCGAGGACGTGACAGCAGTCGCTTCCGAAGCGGAAGTCGTTCCATTCTTTCGATCGCCTTCCGAAGCCCCCTGCACCTTCGGATCCGAACTCTTACGCGCTCTCATACTCTTAGGAGCGGTGGAACCGCGAGTACTCGTCGACTTGCGACTCTTCGGTTCAAGCAGTTCGCGCGCAGAACCTCCCCGCGTGCTTGTGCTTGATCGTTGACCGGGGAAAAGAACATCGAGGGGGCGCTTTGCGACCTCCTCGGGATTTTCGCTCTGTGCCTGGGGGATGAGGGCACCAAGCCCTCTACCCAAACCCGCTCGCCGTTGAGCCTTGTGCTGTGAATCGGAGTGTTCGGCCATGCTCATTTACCAATCTCGCGTTCTCGTGATGATGAATCTATTGTTTCACGTGAAACACAAAAATGTGGACTGAACACTAAAAAACGATTTTCACAGCGGCCTTCTCCTGAGATTCATAAGACCGCGAGAGACCGGAAAATAGCGCCCGAAAAACGAAAAGGAGCTAGTCCGCCAGACGCAGACTCAATTCGAGTGCGGCTTTGCGATAGGCAAGACTACCTGCTCCATTTGGATCGTAGGTAATGACGCTCTGCCCATAGCTCGGAGCTTCAGAGACACGAACCGAACGAGGAATGACCGTCTGAAGTGTTTGGGTTGGGAAGTGTGAACGAACTTCCAACTCAACCTCTTCGGAAAGTTTCGTACGCTTATCGGCCATCGTCAACAGCATAGTTGAAACATGAAGTTTAGGATTGAGATCACCGCTGATGCGATCGATTGTGGACCATAGCTGGCTCAGACCCTCCAGCGCGTAGTATTCGGTCTGAATCGGGATTAAAACCTCATCGGCAGCGACCATGACATTCAAAGTGACCAAACCCAAAGAGGGAGGGCAGTCGATGAAAACTAAATCAATTTGCTGATAGGACTCGACGAAATACGAAACAGCGTCGGCAAGGCGAAACTCGCGACGCGCAACATCAACTAGCTCGATCTCGGCGCCAGACAGGTCAATCGTTGCCGGACAGACCCACAGATTATCCAAATCAGGACACGCCTGGAGGACCTCACCAATCGAAGCCTGACCAGTGATCACCTCGTAGGTCGAAGGAGTACCGGGAGTATGTGCAATACCCAGGGCACTCGAGGCATTCCCCTGAGCGTCGGCGTCGATCACAACAACCTTCAAACCGCCCAAAGCACAGGCCGCAGCAAGATTAACAACCGAGGTGGTCTTACCAACCCCGCCCTTCTGATTGGCGACGGCAATCACGCGAGTGGATGAAGGCACACCAAACTTCGCCTTCTCCAAAAAGGCGCGATCTTGAAAGTTTTGGGTAATCTGATCCGAAAGCGGAGTCTGACCGGCCATAAAAGTTGAGCCTTTCTCGCACGTCAATGACACAAGTGTAGGCAAGAAGGACACACCCTGATAGCTGAGGACACGCGCTACCAGAGCTATCCCGGCAAGCTACGAGCGAACTCTCTTCGCGACAACAACGAAGGTCGAGTCATCCTCCATCACGGAAGGAACCTCATGAATCGAGGCTGCCAAATGGTGGCGCCTAAGCTCAACTTGCGCGGCCTCGACCTCTTCGCCAGCGCGACGACCCTTAAGTGCAACCAGTGAACCACCGGGAGCAATCAACTTCGAGGTCATACGAACAAGCTTGGTCATATTCGCAAGGGCTCGCGAGGTGACGACGTCAGCCTTGCCCTTCCCTCGAAGCTCTTCAGCACGTGCCTGATGAATAGTGACGTTGTCCAAGCCAAGCGCATCGACGACGTCGGCAAGCCACTCGCAGCGCCGAGCCATTGGTTCCGCAAGGTGAACATCAAGGTTCGGCCTGCACACGGCGATGACAATACCCGGGAATCCGGCTCCCGAACCGACGTCGAGAACCTGTCCCTTCTTGGGGAGGAAGTCAAGGACAGCAGCGGAGTTCACCAGGTGGCGCGACCAGAGCCGGGGAAGCTCTCGCGGGCCAATCAGTCCGCGAAGCTCTCCCTCTTCAACCAACATATTCGCAAACTCGGCGATATCCGGGTATGCCAAGCCGAAAAGCTCGCGAACTTCGGGTCCGGGAACCTCGAGTTCAATCTCTTGCTCAGCTGAGCCGCCCCCGAGGGTGTCCACTCAGGCCTCCTCGGCCTCGGCGGCGGCGGACTCTTCGGCGGGAAGAATAACGACGCGGCGACGGGGCTCAACGCCCTCGGATTCGCTGCGCAGACCCTCAGAGGCAACAACGTCATGGCAAACCTTGCGCTCAAAGGGGTTCATCGGCTCAAGCCTTTGAGGTTCACCGGTCGCACGCAGGCGCGCGATCGCCTCGTGAGTCAGATCCTGCAGATCAGCCTTACGATCAGCGCGGAAACCAGCAATGTCGAGCATGAGGCGCGAACGCTCGCCGGTCTCGGTCTGAACGGCAAGTCGAGTCAGTTCTTGGAGTGCATCAACGACTTCACCGTCCTCGCCGACGAGGTGGTCAAGAGCAGAGGGGTCCTCAGAAATGATCTCGACAAGTGCGCGACCGTTTTCGACATCGATTTCAATATCGCCATCAAGATCGGCAATATCGAGAAGTTCTTCCAGGTAGTCAGCTGCGAGTTCGCCTTCTTCCTCCAGGCGCGACAGCTCGTTGGTCGTATCTTCGCTCATAGTATTTCCTCCATCAGGGGATGTTTGATGCCATGGGCATCGAGTGGTCTGTGTTGGCGCGGCTTAGCGCTTCTTCTTCTTTGCAGCGGCGCGACGAGCCTTGCGGCGCTCCTGGCGCTTGCGCTCAAGTTCGTCAGCGTCAACCGAGGAGCTCGGATTCTCGGAAGCCGCCTGCGCACGAGGCGAACGGGTACGTGCCTGACGTTGTGCTTCCTCACGCTTGGCTGCGGCCTCGCGACGATCCGCCGCACGTTCGGTAGCAACCTTGACACCGCGCATCCACACCTCATCGGGAAGCGTCGTCCATTCCTGCATCGAGAGGTTGCGGTAGATCGAAACAATCTCTCCCTCGCTCATTGTCTCGGGGAAATCAGAAGCGACCTTCTGGCGCTTCGCGCGCGAGCGTAGCTCCTTCAAAGTGGCCGAGTTCAAAGCCTTGAGTTCATCGGAACCATCGGCAAGTTCGCGACGCTTCTCGTCGTAATCGGCAAAGAAGGGGCGAGCCCAGGCCTGGTAAGCGCTCTGACGCTTGGCCAAGAGCTCCTTGTAAGCAGCGGAGTTCGGGTTCGGCATATTCTTAATCACCCACAGCATCTGCAGGTAGCCCCAAATGCCCGCGGTCGTCGTATAGATCACGACACCCATCTGGAAGAACAGACCCGAGAAAATGAACATGAAGGGCATGACGTACATCATCATGCGCTGCGAACGAACCATGGGGTTGTTTGGATCCTGGTTCTGCGGCATGTTCTTCGTCATCGTCAGCCGGATGGTCAAGAACTGCGTCGCAACCATGATGACGATGAACACACCGAAGATCAGTGTCGGGAGCGAGGCAAAGGACGAGTCACGGATCGTGTGGGACAGCGGGACACCGAAAACCTGCGAGGAGTCGATTTCCGAGGCGACGGCCTGAGTAATCGGACCCAGGGAGTCGACGTGACGCGCACCGACCTGGTAGCTGCTTTCTGCCAGCGCGTGGATGGCGTAAATCGCGCGGTACATCGCGAAGAGAACCGGTAGCTGAACGAGCATCGGCAAGCACGAAGCGAAGGGATTCACACCGTACTTCTTGTTGAGCTCGGAGATCTCCTGCTGCATGCGTTGACGGGAGGCCATATCCGTCTTGCCCTTGTATTTGGCCTGAATCTTCTGCATCTGAGGCTGAACAATCGATGTGCCTCGCATGCTCTTGAGCTGCTTGAGGTACAGCGGGATGATCAGCACGCGCACCAAAATGGTCAGCAGAACGATGGACAGGACCCACGTGAATCCTGCACCGCTGTTCATTCCAACGAGCAACAGCAGGTCGTGAATCCTGACCCAGAGCCAGGCGACCGCTACTGCAAAGGGATAGAGAATCGAATCCACAGGAGATCTCCTTATGATGCGCGGGGGACGCCCACTGCGTCCGCGTGATGCTCGGCCTTTGCCGAGAAGTCTTCGAGAGTGTCGACCGATGTTTCGTCATCGGTGCGATCCATACCCATGGGGGTTTGTGCCCACGGATCGTCGTAGCCGGCCCAGTCTTGGGGTGGCGTCCAGGCTTCGCTGGTCCACTTACCGCGTGCGGGAACTTCATCGACCCCACCGAGGCTCCAGGGGTTACAGCGGAGGATTCGCCAACTTGCTAATAGTGTTCCCTTGACGAGGCCGTGGGTGCGCAGCGCACCGAGGGCGTAGCTTGAGCAGGTGGGGTAGTAGCGGCAACGCGGCGCGAAAAGTGGGGAAATGAAACGCTGGTAGAGCCGCACGGGAATGATGGCGATATACGCAAAAGGAGAGCTCATGCACGTCCCTCCTGAGATCGATCCCATTTCTTCCATGCCCTGGCCAAAACCTGATCTAATTCTTCACCCAATTGCACGGAAGTTACACCCAATGCCTCGGCCTTTACTCGGACGACGACGCGGGCGCCAGCAGGCTGTGCACTCAGGCGATCGGCCATGAGATGGCGCAATTGACGCTTCACTCGGTTGCGCCCAACCGCTCGCTTGATCTGGCTCTTAGGTACGACGAAACCGACGAGGCGTGAATCACTTTCCTCGTCGGTTCGACAATGCACAATGAGCCTTTGCTGACCCGCGCGCGATCCGCTTCGGATTGCGAGGCGGAAGTCCGCTGGATTCACCATGCGGTTCGAGCGGGGCAACACCTCGCGAAAGCTCAGGCGGAGAGGCGGGCGCGGCCCTTACGACGACGCGCAGCCAGAATCGCGCGGCCAGCGCGGGTGCTCATACGCAGGCGGAAGCCGTGCGTCTTGGAACGACGACGGTTGTTCGGCTGATAAGTCCGCTTGGTGGTCACTGATATCTCCTCGAATTGGTCATGGACGGTGTCTATCTCAACGACAAACACATACGAACCAACAGCCTAAGGGTTTTTCACCGTTCCGTCAACGAAAGAGCCACTGAATAAAGGTCATCCACAACTGTGGAAGGAGGTGTGGATACATAAGGGGTAAGTTATCCACATTGCAAGTTATCCACAAAGCTGTGGATGGAAGCATTTTCTTTGCCACTCAACGGGGAGGTGTTGTAACTACACAAATGTCATTTGGGGATTAAATATCCACAGGTATATCCCCAGCTGTGGAAAACGTGGCATCATATTAGAGTTATCGGCGGAAGATGATTTCGACAGATATCATTTCTCGTGTCCTATCTCACGTCAGTTTCCGGAGGTTCCTGTGTCTATCGATGCCCTTACTCAGGCATGGTCTGAGGCACTTGCCCAAATCTCAGACCAATTAAGACCTGCAACCTTGTCTTTCCTGCGCTCAGCAAAACCCCTGGGTGACATTGATGGAACGATCTTGATCGCTGTTCCCAACGATTTCACAAAGAAGTGGATCGAAAATAACGACGCGACTGATCTGACTGCTTCTCTGACCAGCATCCTTGGGCGCAATGTTCGTCTAGCAGTCACCATTGACCCCTCTCTTGAACCCGAACCCGAACCAGCCGAGCAACCCTCACCAGTTGCCTCGCCGGTGGAGGGCTCGGGCCAGGTTCAACCAGGCGCCACCACGCTGGACCAAGCCCCTGCGACTCAGGCAGCGCCGTCGAGTAGCCCGCAACTCGCGATCGATACCGCTAGTACCCACCTGAACCCAAAGCACACCTTCGATACTTTCGTTATTGGTCCCTCAAATCGCTTCGCCCATGCAGCAGCTTTTGCGGTCTCGGAAACTCCCGGACGCGCCTATAACCCTCTCTTTATTCACGGTGATTCCGGTCTGGGAAAAACCCACCTTATTCATGCGATCGGCCACTACACTCTCTCGCTTTTCCCGCAGATGCGCGTGCGCTACGTAAATTCCGAGGAATTTACGAACGACTTCATTAACTCCGTTCGTGAGGAGAGCATCGAAGAGTTCCAGCGGCGATACCGCGAAGTCGATGTGCTTCTTATCGACGATATTCAATTCATTCAAGGCAAAGAACGCACGGTTGAAGAATTTTTCCACACCTTCAATTCCCTCTATAACGCGGGAAAGCAGATCGTGTTGACCTCGGATGTTCCGCCTCGTGAACTCGATTTGGAGGATCGTATTCGTTCTCGCTTCGCAGCGGGACTCTTGGTCGATGTCTTACCGCCTGATCTCGAAACGCGTATCGCAATTTTGCAGAAGAAGGCGAGTGCAGAAAACATCGAGGTTGATCCTCGTGTCTTGGAGTACATTGCTCAACGAATTTCTTCGAATATTCGCGAACTTGAAGGTGCGCTCGTCCGCGTCGCAGCCTTTGAATCCCTCTCAAAGGAGCCAGTCACCGTATCGATGGCGGAAATGCTCCTCAAGGACTTCGCCTCGGATCCTCAAGATACCGAGGTGACGCCTACCTTGATCATGAGCCAGACTGCAACCTACTTCGGGGTAACCATCGATCAGCTTTCGTCTTCAGACCGCTCTCACGTGGTCGTCGAAGCGCGTCAGATCGCGATGTACTTGTGCCGAGAACTCACTGATTTATCCCTGCCGAAGATTGGCGCAGCATTTGGCGGACGCGACCATACAACTGTCATGCACGCGAATAAGAAAATCGTCGGCTTGATGGCGGAAAAGAGGGAGACCTTTAACTACGTCACCGAATTGACGAACCGCATCAAACAGGCTGCGCGCGAATCAGCGACACTGGGTTAAATGGCGGATTACTCCCATTTTCGGTGCAATCCACAGAAGCTGTGGAAACTATGGTGAAATCACAGCTCGTGCATGTGTACAGAGAAAGGGAAGTTGTGGACCTTCGAGAATGACAAAAATTTCTTCCACAAAAAGATGTAGTTCGTTCACACTCAGATACACATCTACGTCCACGATGAAATTCTTGTCATTAAGCGGAAAGAACCACTTATCCACACTATCCACATAGCCGATGACGAAGACGAACTACGTTCAAGACAAATAACAAAAATTCGCCCGCATCACTCAAGCCTCCTGGTGAACTCCACAGCAGCGAATTTTTCAGTTTCCTTGACGCCTACAGCCAGCTAAACTAACAAACGGTATTTCTTTATTCAGTTCCAAGGAGAATCCATGAAGTTCACCGTCGCCCGCGACGTGCTTGCTGAAGCTGTTTCATGGACAGCGCGTGTACTTCCCACCCGTCCCGCAAGCCCCATCCTTGCTGGTATGCGAATCTCGGCTCAGGGTCAGGAACTGACTCTGTCCTCCTTTGACTACGAAGTCTCTGGAAATTCACGAATTCCTGCATCCGTTGATGAAGAAGGCGAAGTCCTAGTTTCCGGTCGACTTCTTGCCGATATTTCAAAGTCTCTGCCCAACAAGCCCGTCACCATCGAAGTCGACGGACAAAAAGTTTCACTTTCCTGCGGTTCTTCGCACTTCACCTTGGCTGTCATGCCGATTGATGAATACCCCTTGCTTCCCGGACAGCCCCAGGTTGCCGGATCTGTTGATTCGCAGGTTTTTGCCCAGGCCGTTTCTCAGGTGTCAATTGCCGCGTCGCGCGATGAAACTCTTCCCCTGCTTACTGCAGTTCGCGTTGAAATCGATGGCGACAACATCACGCTTTTGGCAACCGACCGTTACCGCTTGGCTATGCGTGAACTTCACTGGGATTCTGTTTCCGACATGTCCGAGGCGGCATTGGTGAAGGCCCGCATCCTCCAAGATGTTGCCAAGTCAATGACCAGTGGTGCAAAGGTCGACGTTGGTCTGTCCCAGGAATCTCAGCCCGGTGCCTCCTCACTCATTGGTTTCCAGGCCGGTGGACGACGCACAACCTCGACCCTCATGGACGGTGATTACCCGCCCGTTCGCAGGCTTTTCCCCGAAACTACAACAATTCAGGCGATCGTTGAGCGCCACACTCTGCTCGAAGCAGTAAAGCGCGTGTCTTTGGTTGCCGAACGCAAGACCAGTGTTCGACTGTCTTTCTCGGATGGACAACTTGTCCTCGAAGCCGGCCAAGGCGACAACGCTCAAGCTTCCGAAGTTGTTCCTGCACAGCTCATGGGTGAAGACATCGCGACGGCATTTAACCCGCAGTACCTCAGCGAAGGTCTGTCGGTGATGGATACGGACTTCGTTCGTTTCGGTTTCACTCACCCCACGAAGCCCGCGGTCATCACGGGTCAAGAGAAGGCAGACGGTGGAGAATCAACCGATTTCCGCTACCTGCTGATGCCGATCCGCTACGGAATCTGATCTGGAGTTTGTGTGCGAGTTTCGCACGTTGCGCTGGATGACTTTCGTTCATACCGCCATGCGGTAGTGGAGTTTTCGCCCGGGACGACGGTGCTTTTAGGTGCTAATGGCCAAGGAAAGACCAACCTCGTCGAGGCCGTTTCTTACCTTTCGGCTTTCTCGTCGCACCGCGTAAGTGCCGAGCAGGCGCTCGTACGTCTGCCACTTGCAGCAGATGAACCCCAACCCGGCGGTGCAGTTGTCAGAGTCAAGCTCGTCACCGCCGGTGAGCGCGAAACCGTTATTGAGCTCGAAATTGTCCGTGGTAAAGCCAACCGTGCGAAGGTTAATCGTACTCAGGTGCGTCCAAGAGAAGTTCTTGGTCTGCTCAAAAGCGTGGTCTTTTCACCCGAAGATCTTCAAATCGTGCGCGGAGATCCGCAGCTTCGTCGTCAATTTATGGACGATTTGCTCGTTCAACAGAACCCGCTGATCGCGCAGATAAAGAACGATTTCGAGAAGGTTGCTCGCCAAAGGGCGGCTCTGATGAAAAGCGCGCAATCTCAACTACGCAGCGGATATACCCCCGATTTTTCAACGATTGATGTATGGGATGAGACCTTCGCCGAGCTTTCGGCCCGACTGAGTCTCGCCCGCGCCGGCCTCGTTGCCGAGCTTCGCAAGCCCGCAGCCGATGCGTACGAAGAAATCGGTGGGTCGCCTCGGAAAATGGATATCGAATTCGTTGCTTCCCAGGGAAGTTGCGCGCCCGAGGCCAGCGCCGCGCAACTCAAAGAGGAACTCAAGGATCTGCTTGCGGCTTCGCGCATGAAGGAAGCCGAACGTGGCGTCAATTTGGTCGGCGCACATCGAGACGACCTCAAACTTTCCCTTGGTGGCATGCCGGTGAAAGGTTATGCAAGCCACGGCGAGACATGGTCGGTTGCACTTTCACTGCGTTTGGGTGCTTTTGAGCTGCTCTCTCGCGATGGCGATACCCCGATTCTTATTCTTGACGATGTATTTGCAGAGCTAGACTCCTCCCGCCGAGCCGGTTTAACACGTATGATTACCGGAGCGGAACAGGTACTGATCACGGCAGCTGTCGCCGATGATGTTCCGCCAGAATTGCACGCTCAGACTCATGCTGTTCACTGGGATCCTGAGCATGGAACGGTGGTCGGTGATGAGTGAATTTTCCGATTTTGAATATGCCTCTGCAGCACTAAGGCGTGCACAAGCTAGAGCGCAAGCCCAGGGACACTACCGCGTGCCCTTGCGGACTCGACGCCGCTCGATCAGTGGTCAAAGTGAAGAGTTTGCCCAAGAAATTCTGCTTGATGATGAGCACGAACTTGACGATGTAAGCGTTGATTCCGAGGCTGATCCCGATGGTGAATTCAGTTCACTTTCCACTGTTGTTTCACGGGCGGGAAGTCGATGGATCAAAATGCCAGGAATGGCGCCACTGCGCCGGAAGTACCGGGAACCGAAGCGCCTTGGACTCACGGTTGATTCCCTCATCGCTCAGCGCGGTTGGCAAGAGCACACTCGCATGGGTGATCTCATGTCGAGGTGGAGTCAGATTGTCGGCGAGGAGATTGCTGCTCACTGCAGGATCGAAGCAATTGAAGACCGAAGAGTCATTGTCCAGTGCGATTCGACGAACTGGTTTAAGAACGTTCAGCTCTTTCTTCCCCAGCTTGAGCGCAATATTGCCGAGGCCGTGGGTGAGGGTGTTGTGCAGCAGGTGATCTTGCGTCCACCGGCCTCTCCTTCGTGGAAAAAGGGCCGTTTATCGGTGCCTGGACGCGGTCCTCGAGATACCTACGCGTAGTTTCTGAACGTGTGACTGATCACAGCCTCAAAAACCGCAAGATTTCGCGGATAATTCCTGTGAGTGATTACCCCTCATAGCGGTGTCAATCAGGGCTTTCCCCTTGCCTTTTCGGTAGAATAGGAACGGTTGTTTTATTGATACTGCGCCATTTTCGGGCAGTACGCACCCGTGTGGGTGAAGAATGAGGGGAGCCATTAGGTGGCTGAAACGCAAGAACCAACAGTCGATGACGGATCCGACGGCTACGGCGCGTCAGATATTACCGTCCTCGAAGGTTTGGAGGCGGTGCGTAAGCGCCCCGGTATGTACATTGGGTCAACCGGTGAGCGCGGCCTACACCACCTGGTGTACGAGGTTGTTGATAATTCCGTTGACGAGGCCTTGGCTGGCTACGCGGACCACATTGAGGTCACGATCTTGGCCGATGGCGGTATTCGCGTCGTCGATAACGGTCGCGGTATTCCCGTCGACGAACACCCCACTGAGCACAAGCCCACGGTTGAGGTTGTCATGACGATCCTCCACGCCGGCGGTAAGTTCGGCGGCGGCGGTTACGCCGTCTCTGGTGGTCTGCATGGTGTGGGTATCTCGGTTGTGAACGCGCTATCGACGCGCGTTGACACGGTTATTCGTCGGCAGGGCTACGCATGGCGCATGTCTTTTGCCAACGGTGGCCACCCGATCACCGAGCTCGTTCGCGGCGAAGAAACCAACGAAACCGGTACGACGCAAACCTTCTACCCGGATCCCGAAATCTTTGAGACGACCGTTTTCGATTTTGAGACCCTGCGTCAACGTTTCCAGCAGATGGCATTCCTCAACAAGGGACTGCGCATTACCTTGACCGATGAGCGTGAAAGCGCCACCGGCGAAGGCGACGAAATCGCGGGCGACGAGCAGGCCTCGGAAGAAAAGCACAAGGGATTCCGCCAGGTCTCCTACATGTATGAACACGGTCTGCGTGACTACGTGGAGTACCTGGATTCAGCGAAGAAGACCGAAGCGATTAACGCTGACATCATCGACTTCGAAGCAGAAAACGACGAAGGCACCATGAGCGTGGAAATCGCCATGCAGTGGACCACCTCGTATTCCTCTTCGGTTCACACCTTCGCGAATACGATCAACACCACCGAAGGTGGTATGCACGAAGAAGGGTTCCGTACGGCGCTGACTTCGCTGGTGAACCGCTATGGGCGCGAAAAGGGAATCATTCGCGACAAGGACGACAACCTCACCGGTGACGATGTGCGTGAAGGCCTCACCGCCGTCATCTCCATCAAGCTCACCGAGCCTCAGTTCGAAGGTCAGACGAAGACAAAGCTCGGAAATACCGAAGCTCGTACTTTCGTTCAGCAGCAGGTCTACTCCAAGCTCACCGACTGGTTCGACGCGCACCCCGCAGACGCGAAAGCCATTATTTCGAAGGGCCAGGCTGCTCAGGCCGCTCGCGTTGCCGCACGAAAGGCGCGCGAAGCTACCCGCCGTAAGGGCGTTTTGGAATCGGCTTCGATGCCCGGTAAGCTGCGTGACTGCTCCTCGCGAGTGCCCTCAGAATGCGAAATTTTCATCGTTGAGGGTGACTCCGCAGGCGGTTCGGCCGTCGGTGGACGCGACCCCGAACACCAGGCAATTTTGCCGATTCGAGGCAAGATTTTGAACGTGGAAAAGGCTCGCCTGGACCGCGCACTGTCCTCGGACACCATCCGATCGCTCATTACCGCTTTTGGCACCGGAATTGGTGAGGATTTCGATCTGTCGAAGCTGCGCTACGGCAAGATTGTCATCATGGCAGATGCCGACGTGGACGGCCAGCACATTGCAACCTTGTTGCTCACGCTGCTCTTCCGCTACATGCGTCCCCTGGTCGAACAGGGACACACCTTCATCGCTATGCCTCCGCTGTACCGCATCAAGTGGTCGAATGCGGAGCACGAATTCGCCTACTCGGACAAGGAACGTGACGAGATGCTCGCTGCGGGAGCTGCTGCAAACCGCAGGCTTCCCAAAGAAGGCGGCATCCAGCGCTACAAGGGTCTGGGTGAGATGAATGATCACGAGCTGTGGGAAACCACCATGGATCCTCAGCACCGCATCCTCAAGCAGGTCACTCTCGAAGATGCAGCAGATGCCGATGAGACCTTCACCATCTTGATGGGTGACGACGTCGAGAGGCGCCGCACGTTTATCCAGCGCAACGCCACCGACGTGCGCTTCCTCGACATCTAAAGCCCAGCGATGGGGTCGCAACGCACGCGCGGCCTCGTCAGTAGAAAACGAAACGAAGGACCAAAGTGAGCGACGAACAGACAGTCGATGCCGAACACATCCGCGACATCGAACGTATTCGCCAGGTCGACCTGCAAAAGGAAATGCAGCGCTCCTACCTCGACTACGC
>CAUTOM010000020.1:0-27614 GCA_963540435.1 uncultured Actinomyces sp. | reverse complement strand
TGTGTGCATCCGCCAAGTAATAGTGGGATTGTGAGAGTGCTGCTCAGAAGCAGGGTTGTTGGGTGTCTCTTGATCATTACGAAATTTCTCCAAGCGGTCTTCGTTGACTAGTTCGCACACTAGCGCTTTATGTTCCGCTTTGATGGTGTTTTTAATCAATCGTCATCGAACTGCAATACAAGCCGTAACTGAGGTGCAAGAAGAGCAATTCTGTGTCGCTCGACACAAAAAGCGCTCAAAAAACTCCAAAAAATTAAGACACGCCCCGAAAAGTCGCGGAAAAGCTGACAAAACTGGGATTCATTCCCTAATCTGTTCCCTGAAGCCACCAAAGTGGCATCCATAACCGACAAGAATGAGGTTTTTCTATGTCCGTCAACCGCACTGAACTTGTTGCCAAGATCGCCGAGCGCGCCAACATCTCGAAGGTCCACGCTGACGCCGCCCTTGCTGCGTTCCAGGATGTCCTGGTCGAGTCCCTGTCCAAGGGTGAGACCGTCAAGGTGACCGGCCTGCTCTCCGTCGAGCGCGTCGAGCGTGCAGCACGCACCGGCCGTAACCCCCGTACCGGCGAAGAAATCAAGATCCCCGCAGGCTTCGGCGTCAAGCTCTCCGCTGGCTCCACCCTGAAGAAGGCTGTCGCCAAGTGATCCCAGCTTTACGCTGAAAAGCGTTGGCGCAATCTTTTGCGTCCCAACGCGCGCGTGAATAGTGTGCCCCGGTCTTCGTGATCGGGGCACAACTGTATCTTGTACAGATCACACCCGCCTATTTCTCCTCGCCCCAAAGCTGGGTGTAAGCTGAAGGTGCACAAACTGTACACACAGGCGTGTTCGTTGCTTGGCCTCGTAACCCCATACTGATGCGGCCACAGCCCCGCGCGCGCCTTGCGATCCCAACATCAATGAGGAGTTTCAATGCGGATTGCCATCTTGCCCACGCCCGAAGATATTGCCGTCGTCGCAGCCGACCGTATCCAACAGCTCCTCGCGCGCAAGCCCGCCGCTGTTCTCGGCCTCGCAACGGGATCGACCCCTCTTCCTCTCTACGACGAACTGACCAGGCGCTGCGAATCGGGCCAAATCTCCTTCGCCCAGACCCAGTCCTTCAACCTCGACGAATACGTCGGCCTGCCCGAAGACCATCCCGAAGGCTACGCGAACTTCATCCACCGTTTCCTCGTTGATCGCGTAGATTTCCCCAAGGGCGCCGCGCACGGCCCCAACGTGTGGACCGGTGACAACGACCAGGCCGCAGCAGACTACGACAAGGCAATCCGCGACGCCGGCGGCATTGACCTCCAGATTCTCGGAATCGGCGCAGACGGACACATCGGCTTCAACGAGCCCGGTGGGTCCTTCGCCTCGCGCACTCACGTCGATGTGCTCACTGAGCAGACCCGCCGCGACAATGCACGTTTCTTCGACGGAGATATCACCAAGGTTCCGACCCACTGCATCACCCAGGGGCTGGGAACCATCATGGAATCCGGCGAAGCTCTCTTGATCGCCACCGGTGCAGGAAAGGCCGAGGCCGTCCGTCAGTTGGTCGAAGGCGCGATTTCTGCACGTTGGCCTGCGACGATCCTCCAGATGCACCCCAACGCGGTCGTCCTTCTGGACGAAGACGCAGCAGTCGGCCTCGAACTGGCCGATTTCTACCGCGAGGTCTGGGCTAAGCACCAAGCGTAATTCCTGTATTCGCGGCCGTTTCTGATCCACATCGGGAGCGGCCGCGTCATACAATAGGGCACATGTCTTTTCTCGATGAACCCCAGGGACCTTCCGCGCCGCAAGGCCCGCAAACCCAGTCTTCGACAGGTCTGCTTGAGCGCACCGAGGTTGAACAAGAGAAAAGCCCCGGCGACGGCGATCGTTTTGCTCACTTCGTGCGCCGCGACAAGGCTGATTCCTCAATGATCACGGGGCAACCCGTAGTTGCTCTCTGCGGCAAGGTCTGGATCCCTACGCGGGATGCCTCCAGATACCCCGTGTGCCCCACGTGTAAGGAACTTCGCGATTCCATGGGCAAGAATGGGCGCAATTGGCCTTTCTCTGATGGGGGAGAACAGGGAGGCAGTGCGCAGTGACTCGCGCCGCGCAAGGCCCCTCGCACGCTTCTTCTTCGGCAGTCACTTCTCTTCCTCCTGCTTTCCCGCGCCGAGCCCCCTGGGGGACCGCGGGTAGTCTTCGAGCGTGGCAAGCTGCAGCCTTGGAACAGTACATGGCTGCCTCTCCCAAAGATTTCCTTGCCGTTGCAACGCCCGGAGCCGGCAAAACGACCTTCGCTCTGCGCATCGCGGTCGAGCTGATGGGCGCCGGAATCGTTGAGAAAGTGACGATCGTTTGCCCGACCGAACACCTCAAGAGCCAGTGGGCTGAGGCAGCTGGGCGTGTAGGAATCCACATCGACCCCGCGTTCTCGAACTCTCAAGGCATGGCGGGTTCGCACTTTGATGGTGTAGCGGTCACCTACGCGCAGGTTGCCTCCAATCCGATGATCCATGCTGCTCGCACGCGCCTGCACCGCACTTTGGTGATCCTTGATGAGATTCACCACGCAGGAGACGCCCTGTCGTGGGGCGATGGCGTTCGCGATGCTTTTGACGAGGCCGCGCGCCGCCTTGCCCTCACCGGTACCCCTTTCCGCTCTGATACCTCTGCTATTCCATTTGTTCGCTACGAAGAAGACGAAGAGGGGATCAAGCGCTCTAAAGCCGACTTCACCTACGGGTACGGCGATGCTCTG
Source organism: uncultured Actinomyces sp. (assembly GCA_963540435.1). Lineage (GTDB taxonomy): Bacteria > Actinomycetota > Actinomycetes > Actinomycetales > Actinomycetaceae > Pauljensenia. Next base: position 24,866 of record CAUTOM010000020.1, on the reverse strand, counting down.
CGCGACTTCGTTGTGCGTCCAGTGCTCTTCATGTCCTACTCGGGACAGATGTCGTGGCGAACGAATGCGGGAGATATCTACACCGCGCGCCTTGGAGAGCCTCTCACGAAGGACCTCATGAAACAGGCGTGGCGAACCGCCTTGGATCCCAAGGGAGAATGGATGAGCGCCGTTCTCCAAGCGGCTGATCAGCGCCTGGAAGAAGTACGACGGCAGGTTCCCGACGCCGGCGGTCTGGTGATTGCGGCTGATCAGGATAAAGCCCGCGCGTATGCTCGCCAACTACGAGCAATTACGGGGCAGCGTCCAACCGTTGTCCTCTCCGATGACGCCGATGCCTCCGAGCGCATCGATGAGTTCCGTGAATCGACCGATAAATGGATGGTCGCTGTGCGCATGGTCTCCGAAGGCGTGGACGTTCCGCGCTTGAGTGTTGGGGTGTACGCAACCAATGCCTCGACCTCCTTGTTCTTTGCGCAGGCGGTTGGGCGTTTCGTGCGTGCAAGGCGCCGAGGCGAAACAGCGACGGTTTTCATTCCTTCCGTTCTTCCTCTACTTAGTTTGGCTGGGGAAATGGAAGTTCAGCGCGATCATGCACTAAACCGGCCTCCCTCGAAAGAGGGGGACATGTGGAACCCCGAAGACGCCATGGTTGCGCAGGCGAACAAGACCGAGAGCGCCTCGAGTGATCTTCTCAACCAATTTGAGGCTCTGGGAGCGGACGCACAATTTGATTCCGTCCTCTTTGACGGCGCGGCTTGGGGAACCGAGGCCGATGTGGGGTCGGTTGAAGAGCAAGAATACTTGGGGATCCCCGGGCTTTTGGAACCCGAACAGGTGACGACGCTGCTTCGCGCTCGCCAAGAGGAACAGCTTGCGACTCAGCGCCGCGAGGCCAGCGCAAGGCGCGCGAGAGAGGATAACGCGAATATCCCCGCCCACCGCGTGCGTGCGGCAAAACGCAAGGAGCTCTCTCGCCTAGTTTCGTCATGGTCAAGGCGTTCAGGGCAAGCTCACGCGACGATTCACGCGGAACTACGCAGGCGAACCGGTGGTCCCGAGGTCGCTCAGGCGACAACCGAGCAGATCGAAGCCCGTATCGCGCTCTTGCGTGAGTGGTTTGTCGGGCGCGGGTAGGCAGTCCTCGAGGCTAGCGGACTTCGAGATGATAGACGGCTGTGGGGTGCGGTGAAAGGATTCACCGCACCCCACAGCCGCAAACAGCGTCGAGTCCTTAGACGTAACGCGTTGGAATAGCAGGTTCGCCTTCGGAGAGGCGCCATGCTTGGTAAGGTAATTCATTGCGCGAGCGCAAGTGACGAGCCTGTGCCTGAGCCAGAGCTTCAGAGCTCCATCCCTCTGCCAAGATCTCACCGTCAACGATGAGTGGAACCTGCAGGGGACGCGCGCCGTTTTCTTCAAAGAAGGCTGCAGCTTCTTCAGCGCTTGCCGTCACCAAGACTTCCTCGCTGGCATATCCGTCTTCGTCGTAAAGACGACCGGCATACTTCTTACCAGCAACGGTGTTCTTCGAAGCAGACTTCTTTGCGACACCAACCATTGTGCCCTCGTGGTTCTCACGAGAGACGAGCTTGTAGACCAAAGCAGCGGTCGGGACACCTGAACCTGTGATCAGTCGCGTACCCACGCCGTAGGAATCGACGGGTGCAGCACCCAGAGCCGCAATAGCGTACTCATCCAAATCGGAAGTCACGGTGATCTTCGTCGAAGTTGCACCCAAGGAATCCAGTTGGCCTCGAACGGTGAAAGCCTGGGCAACTAAGTCGCCACTGTCCAAGCGCACGGCGCCAAGCTCTCCACCTGCTGCGCGCGCGGCCTCGACAGCGGTCTTCACACCCTCGGTGACGTTGTAGGTATCGACCAAGAGAGTCGTCGAGGGACCAAGAGAAGCGATCTGAGCGTCAAAGGCCTGGCGTTCGCTGTCGTGGAGCAGGGTGAAAGCATGCGCTGCAGTACCAATCGCGGGGATTCCGTAACGTTTGGCGGACTCGAGATCCGATGTTCCCGCGAAACCTCCGATGACGGCGGCACGTGCCGCGGAGATCGCAGCGCGCTCGTGGCCTCGGCGTGCCCCCATATCGAGGCAGGGACGCCCGTGAGCGGCAATCGTCATACGCGAAGCCGCAGAAGCGACCGCGCAGTCGTAGTTGTAGATCGACAGGAGAAGGGTCTCGAGGAGGGTGCATTCGGCGAAAGTACCCTCAACGGTGAGTAGGGGGGAGCCTGGGAAATAGCATTCTCCTTCCGCATAGCCTGAAATAGTGCCCTTAAAGCGGAAATCAGAAAGGTATTCCAGCGCGGTGTCTGAAACAATTTTCTTCTCAGCCAGCCACTGGATTTGCTCAGGGGAAAACTCAAAGCGCTCCATGGCCTCGAGAACACGACCGGTTCCCGCGACGACGCCGTAGCGGCGGGTGGCGGGAAGACGACGCCCGAATAATTCGAAGACGCAATGTCGGTCGGCAGTCCCCGACTTCATCGCGGCATCGAGCATGGTGAATTCGTACATATCCGTCAGAAGCGACGTTTCAAATGATGCGGGCATACCTCAAATTTAATCGCCTCTGTGGAAATATGTGCAAGAAATGCCAAAAATGCAGACAGGAGGGCATTTCCTGCGTAGGCTTAAGGTATGTCGGGCGTTCCTGTGACGGCGAAAAATCCCAATGTCGGGACCGTAAAAGCGTCGGTGCCGAGGTGGAACCTCATTGTCTGGGATGACCCGATTAACTCATTGGACTACATCGCCGAAGTCCTTCACCGGCACTTCGGTTACCCGCGTCCTACGTGCGAAGCACTGACTTTGCAAGTGCACAGTGATGGAAAGGCCATCATCGCCACTGGGCTACGTGAACGCGTCGAAGCAGACCTACAAACACTTCACGACTACGGAGTGCAATCAACATTGGAGCGTGTCACGTGATCGGCCCCTTTACCGTCTCACGACGGGGAATCAGCGCACCGATTGGAAGGGACTACAACCTTCTGATCCAGCAGCTGATTCACGAAATACTCGTGGTCTTAGACGACCCGGGGGATTTCCCCATGTTCTTATCCGCTGCAACTGGACTCGAAAGCGAACGCGCAGCGGCAATCGATCCTGCCCTCGACTTCCTTCTTCCCCCCATGAGCGCAGATCCTCAGGAGGCTGCGCGGCTGCGCGCACTGACCGAAGACACCCTGCGTTCACAAAAATCTGAGCGTCTACGCACCGTGTGTAACCAACTCAACGAAGTGCTGGTCGACGGGACGAACTACCTTGTTCTCGATGAAGAATCGACGTGGAATTGGCTGGGTGCTCTCACCGACATGCGCCTTGCTTTGGCCGGAGAACTCGGGATTCACGACGATTCGGACCTGATCCGGATTGAGACAATTGCTCAGGAAAAACCCGAGGGAACACGCGAGCAAAGCGCTGCCGCGATCTACCTACTGATCACATGGTGGCAAGAGTCACTGCTTAAATCAGTGCATCTCCAGGGTGAAGCGAGTTAGTTTCGTTGTATGGATAACGCGCCGATTGGTATTTTCGACTCTGGCCTGGGTGGGCTTACGGTTGCGCGCGCCATCATCGATCAACTTCCAGACGAAGACATTGTCTACCTGGGGGACACGGCTCACGCTCCCTATGGTCCGCGTCCGATCGCTGAAGTTCGCCAATTGACGCTGTGGGGGCTTGACCGCCTTGTCGAGGCCGGAGCAAAGGCCTTGGTGATCGCCTGCAACACCGCAACCGCCGCTGCACTGTCGGATGCGCGAGAACGGTACTGGGTGGGACAGCACATTCCCGTCATTGAGGTCGTGACCCCCGCCGCGCGCGCTGCTGTCGTCGCGACGCACAATCGTAAAATCGGCGTCATTGGAACTCAAGCAACTATCCAATCGGAAGCCTATGTCAATGCTCTTGCTGCAGTTCCAGGTCTTCGAGTCTTCCAACAGGCCTGCCCACTTTTCGTCGAGTACGTCGAGGCCGGACAAACAGCTGGTCCCGAATTGGAAGGGATCGCCCGCGAATATCTTGCTCCCCTGAAAGAAGAAGGCGTCGATACCCTGATTCTGGGCTGCACACACTACCCGCTTCTTACCGGAGTTATCGGTCGAGTGATGGGGGATAACGTTCGTCTGGTAACGTCCTCGGCCACAACTGCGAATGTCACCTACAACGAGTTGGTTGACCGCGATCTACTCCACGCGCCGCGGCGCGGTGCAGGTGATGAACCTCAGCATCAGTTCCTTACTACCGACGCATCGTCGCGCTTCCCGATCCTTGCTCGCCGTTTCCTTGGCCCCGAGGTCCAAAGCGTGAGTGAAGTCCCGTCCCTCCCACTAGAAGGAGGCGTTCAATGAGGCTTCGCATCATCGGCTGCACGGGTTCAATGTCTGGACCTGATTCGCCTGCATCCTGCTACCTGATTCAAGCTCACGGCCCCGATGAAAGAACTGGGAGGCAGCGAACCTGGAACCTTGTCTTGGATATGGGTCCGGGATCTTTCGGTGAGTTGTGGCGTTACATTGAGCCAGCAAGTCTTGATGCGGTGATTTTCTCGCACTGCCACGCAGACCACATGGGAGATGTGATTTCTCTGCACGTCTACCGACGCTGGGGACCTGGTGCTTATTGTGATCCCATGATTCTTGCGGGGCCGGCATGTTTGCCTGGCCGTGTTCGCCAGATCGATGGTGCCGACGAAGAGGAAAACTATTCGACAGAGTTCATTTTCAAGGAACTCAACGACGCAAAGAGTTGGTCTTTTGGTCCCTTCACTGTAAGCGCAGTGCGGGCATGGCATTCTGTGCCGGCTTTCGGTATTCGCATTAGCGGCCCTTCTGGTTTTTCAAAAGGCGATACCTCTGGATCTCGCAGCACTTTCTTCTACACCGGTGACACTGATTTGTGTGACAGTATCGTTGAAGGCGCTCGCGGGGTAGATCTTCTTCTCAGCGAAGCAGGTTTTACTGAGGAAGATACCGTCGAGGGGATCCACATGGATGGTAGCCGTGCAGGTACCCTTGCCGCGCGTGCCGAGGTTGGTAGAGTCATCCTCACGCATATCCAACCGTGGAATAATCCCGAGGCCACGCGCTTCCAAGCGGAACAGGCATACGGCGGGCGCGTGGAGCTTGCGACGACCGGTATGTCTGTCGACTTTTAGTTGCCTGCTAGGACCTCAATAATCCTCGGCGCAAGCGCGCGGAAAGCGATCCCGCGGTGACTAATCGCGTTCTTTTCTTCCGCGCTGAGCTGTGCGGCAGTGCGATCCATACCCGAGGGAATAAAAATTGGATCGTAGCCAAATCCCCGCTCGCCTTGAGGAGCAGTCGTCAGGTGTCCATCGACGCGTCCGAGCTCGACGAACTCGCGGCCATCGGGAAGAACCAGCGCCGCAGCGGAAACGAATGCGGCGCCTCGTAAGTGAAGTGGAACGTCGCTGAGCTGAGCAAGAAGCAACTCAAGGTTCGCTTGGTCGTTCCCATGAGCTCCGCTCCACCGGGCAGAGAAGATCCCGGGCGCACCACCCATGATGTCCACGCACAGGCCCGAATCATCGGCGAGGGCAGCGATTCCGGTTGCTGCACACAAAGACCGGGCCTTGATCAGGGAGTTCTCTTCGAAGGAAGCGCCATCTTCAACGGGCTCGGTAACGTTGAAATCGCTCATCCTGCCAATGCGGCCGGCTCCTTCGGGGAGAAGGGGAGCGATGATCGCCTCGAGTTCTGCAACCTTATGTGCATTTCCAGTCGCAAAAACTAGGCGAGGCACATCTGCTCTGCGCGCGAGACTCACAGCGCGGCCTCGGAAGAAACGGTAACTCCCGGCTGCGCTGCCAAGGCACGTGCCTGGAGGTCGCGAATCTGGGCATTACCTGCGGTTGCCAAGTCAAGGAGCTCACCGAGCTCGGTGCGGGAGAAGAGCGCGTGTTCGGCGGTCCCCTGAACCTCAACGAAAGAACCCGAACCAGTCTGGACAACGTTCATATCCGTCTGTGCGCGCACATCTTCAACGTAGGGAAGATCGAGCATGGGGGTTCCGTCGATAATGCCAACGGAAATTGCACTTACCGAGTCAGAGAGGACTTTCTCAGGAGAAGAAGCCGCAACGATCCCCTTTGAGATCCCCCAAGAAATGGCCTCGTAAAGTGCAACATACGCACCCGAAATGGAAGCGGTGCGGGTGCCACCATCAGCTCGCAAAACATCGCAGTCAAGGACCAGGGTGTTCTCGCCAAGAGCCTTGATATCAACGATCGCGCGAAGCGAACGGCCGATGAGACGCGAAATCTCGTGGGTGCGGCCGCCGATCTTTCCCTTGACGGATTCGCGCTGAGAGCGCTCGGAAGTGGCGCGTGGAAGCATTGAATACTCCGCGGTCACCCAGCCTTCTCCGCTGTCGCGCTTCCATCGCGGCACGCCCTCGGTCAGCGAGGCAACACACAAAACGCGCGTGTTCCCGCATTCAATCAGTGCAGATCCTTCGCCGGTTCCTGCCCACGAACGAGTGATAGACATTGGGCGAAGCTGAGAGGGGGTGCGCCCATCGGCGCGAAGCTGAGAAGTAGTCATGACTCCAGCCTAACGCTCATTTGCGTTGTGACTGAAGCGAAGGACGGCTACGGTTACATTATGCCCCTTTTCGACACGATCGATGGTCTTCCCTTCGCCGATGAGCAACTGTTTTTCCCGCGTGAACTTGGCGCGTGGGCCAAGCGCTTGAGCACGCCCGGGTGCTATAGCGCGCTGCTCCAAAAGCTCAAAGAAGACGCACAAGAGCTTCGTATCCTCGCGATGACAACTGAGGGCAAGGTTGCAGTGCTCCCTGCGTACAAAGGGCATCACGAAGCGTGGAATATGGGGGCAGCAGTTGAAGACTGCAATCGCGTGTTCTTTGCTGGAGTAGATTCACGAGACGTTGTGCGTTTCGTTGCGATCGTATCCGAAGAGAGCCTTGCCTCCATGCGAGGAAAATGGAATGTGCCGCTGGAGGAGCTTTCCTGGCTCTCCTTGCGTCGCGAGGCCGCGCAATTGGAAAGTGCAGATTGCACCAGTGCGGGACGGGCACTGGCATTGCTGCGCTGGCAAGAAAGAACCCAGTATTGCTCGCGCTGCGGTGGACAGATGTGCAGCGAAAATGGGGGAGAAATCCAACGCTGCGTGCAGTGCGATCGCTTGGAATACCCACGCCAAGATCCTGCGGTTATCGTCTTGATTACCGATGAGGAAGACCGGATTCTCCTTGGGCACAACCGGTCCTGGACACCCGCATTCATGTCGCTCATCGCCGGATTCGTGGAGGCGGGAGAAGCCCCCGAGCACGCTGTCGTTCGCGAAGCCAAGGAAGAAGCAAACCTCGACGTCGAAGACGTCCACTATTTCGCGACTCAGCCTTGGCCATTCCCGCGCTCGGTCATGATGGGCTTCACCGCCTCGGTGAAAGGCACCCCAACTCCTCAACCCGATATGGACGAAGTCGATGCCATGCGTTGGGTCACTCGCGATGAACTGACGGCCCTTGTCGAATCGGGAGAACTTGAGATTCCCACTCATACAGCGATCGCGCGAAAGATGATCGACATGTGGCTCCATCACCTTGGACGTGCTTCGTGAACGCCCGCGACGAATCCCAAGCCGAGAAACTTCTGGAGGCTCTCGACCCGGACCAACGTTTGGTCGCTCAGTATGCGGCCGGCCCCATGGCGGTACTCGCGGGAGCCGGAACGGGAAAAACTCGCGCGATTACCTATCGCATTGCCTACGGGGTTGCGCGTGGGATTTATGAACCAGCCAATGTTTTGGCCGTAACCTTTACTAAACGTGCGGCCGTTGAAATGCGCGAACGTTTGGCAGCCTTAGGTGTTCCCGGCGTCCAAGCCCGTACTTTCCACTCTGCGGCACTGCGCCAATTGCAATTCTTTTGGCCTAGCGCGATTGGCGGGTCGATGCCCCCACTGATTGAGCACAAGGCCTCGTTGATTTCGTCGGCGGCAGCGCGCTTAGGGATCCGCGCGGATAAGGCGCTGGTTCGCGATCTTGCGGCGGAAGTTGAGTGGGCGAAAGTCTCCATGCTTGACGCCGATGCTTATGCCGATGCCGTTCGCACGAATACTCGCACCACTCCGGGAGATTTGAGTGTGGACGACGTGCTCTCTGTGATGGAGGCCTATCAGATCGCCAAGGAAGAGCGAGGCGTCCTTGATTTTGAGGACGTTCTGGTCCTCACCGCGGGAATCCTGCAAGATTACCCGGCAATCGCCAAGAGGATCCGCGACCAGTATCGCTATTTCGTCGTCGATGAATACCAGGACGTGTCTGCCTTGCAGCAGCACTTGCTCAACTTGTGGTTGGGTGGGCGCCACGATATTTGCGTCGTCGGAGACGTTGCGCAAACAATTTATTCTTTCGCCGGTGCCTCTCCGCGCTACCTCCAAGATTTCGCTGAGGCGCACAAAGGTGCGCGAGTTGTTGAACTTGTGCGCGACTATCGCTCGACCCCGCAGATTGTCAGTGCCGCGAATGCCTTGATGAAGGGACAGCATTCTTCGGTGCTCAAGGGAGCAGTGAAGCTGGTGTCTCAAAGAGGAGACGGCGTTCCCGTCAGTTATCGCAGTTTTGACGATGATGCGGATGAGGCACGAGGTATCGCGGAAGATATTTGCTCGCTGCACGAGGCCGGTGCGGCGTATTCTACGATCGCGATCTTGTACCGCACCAATGGACAGTCTGAATCCTTTGAAGCACAGCTTGCCGAGGCCGGAGTTCCTTTCCTCGTCCACTCGGGAATGCGCTTCTTCGAACGTGAGGAAGTGCGGCGCGCAATGTACCTGCTCAAGAAACAGGCGACCATGTTGCGAAACGAAGGCAAGGACGAGAGCGACCTTGTCCAATTGGTCGAAGACCTAGTGGGAATTGCAGGGTGGAGTGCAAAGGCCCCCAGCGGGCAAGGAGCCCTTCGAGAACGCTGGGATAACCTCAACGCAATCGTTGAGATGTCGCGTCAGAGAAGGGACGCGTCTTTCCTAGCATTCGTCGCTGATCTTGCCGAAAGAGAGGTCTCACAGGCCGCACCTGCAACCCAAGGAGTGACTCTTTCAACCCTTCATGCCGCCAAAGGGCTGGAATGGGACAACGTCTTTGTCGCAGGAGTAAGTGAAGGATTGATCCCAATTTCCTTAGCTCAAGGAGAAGATGCGATCGAAGAAGAAAAACGCCTGCTCTACGTGGGAATGACGCGTGCCCGTGATCGCCTCTGTGTCTCATACTCGCGTTCTCGGCATGGCGGCAATGGAAAACGCAAGGCTTCGCGTTTCTTGAAGGATCTGTGGCCTCGGGAGGACAAGAGGCGCACCCGGGTCGGCCGAGGAGGCGCGCTTGAAGGAGGCACTTCCAAGAAGAGCGCAGCGCGTGCGGCCCGTGCGGATTTTGAAGAAAACAATTCCCCGGAAGTCATTGAGCTTTTTGAGCGCTTGCGCGCATGGAGAAAAGCCGAGGCCGAAGCACGTTTGATCCCTGCATTTGCGGTTCTCACCGACAAAACTCTTCGCGATGTTGCAATCGCTCAGCCAAAGACCCTTGTTCAGCTTCGCGTCATCAAAGGGATTGGTGAAGTCAAGATCGACTACTTCGGGCCTCAAATTTTGGCGATTATCCGAGGCGAAGAGGTCGCAGTCGATACCGATCCTGCTTAAGAAGCCAGGGGATAGCGAAGATTGTGGCTGAGTAGGTCAAACTCGGTACGCGGCAGTGAAGCGAGGCAATGTGCGGCAGTGGGGGAAGGCCTTTCGCAGGCGGGTTCTGGCATGCGCAGTGCGTGCTTTGATGCCGCGCCGTGACAGCCACAGTCGGGGTTGATGCTGAGTTCATGCCACGAAACATCACCCGAAGCCGAGATTCGAAGAAAACGATTCGTGCAGGTGGAGTGTTCACAGCCAAAACGCGCAAAGTCGTAGATCATTAAAGAAAGCCACGAGGCCGCCATATGTGTGAGCCACGGAAGTGGTGCCTCGAGGCGCCACAGAGCAATGTCTCGTCCTTTTGAATGGCTACCTTCTTCCAGGGATGAATCGATGCAGCGAGCACAGCAGGTGATGCCTGGAATGACAAGGGGCCCAATATCCCACCAGCTCTCACTCTGACAGCTCAAGACGTGGGGAATGTCTTCGAGCATGAAAGAATCGCTTTGTTCAAGGTTATGGGCACCTTGAGAAGACAGGATTGCCAGATCGACGGGCGAATACGAATTGCAATAACGTAGCTCGGGGTAGCGATGCTCGAGATGAGCACGCATTGCTTGAGAGCGGCGTGGAAACGGGTGCTCATCTGGGAATAAACGCGCTAATTCTGCGCTAAGCCGCCGAGAATCGACCAAGCGCATTCGTGTGCTTGGCAGGGTCTGAACGATGAGGTCGACCGCAGCGACCGTGACCGGGTCAATCCCGTTAATTTCAAGGCTGAGAGAGTTCGTCATTGTTCCTCCGCACTGTCATGGATCAATTCCATTGTGTGCGTAAGGACACTTTGTGCGAGCACTGTGGTGCAATCTGTGGAAAACGCCGAAGGCTCGCACACCCTGTGGATGAACTCGATACTCGCCTGTCAGTATCAGGAAAGATCGCTGTCGGCTTCGTTTGGCGGCTCTTGAGAGGAATCATCCCCTGAATCTATTGGATGAGCGGTCTCGTCTGGTTGCCCAATCTGGTACCCCGCCTTACGAAGGGTATCGGCCTCGGGATCCATTGAGGGATCGAGGCCCTCAGCCCACCCCATCGAACCGTCCAAGAGAGACTCCAGTGCCTGATCCATATCGGCGCTGGCCTCGGCCTCGGCATGGCGAAGCGCGACGAAGGTTTCCGGGGAATCAAGCTCATTACTATTGGGGATCAGATCCGGGTGCGCCCACAAATCCTCACGCGCATGGGTACCGCCGTCTTCAAACACCAGCTGGAAGAGCTTCGCGGCATCTCGTGCGCGCCGCGGACGCATTTTCAACCCGATGAGACTGCCGAGAATCTTCTCAACGGGACCGCCCAGTGCGCGCCGGCGACGCATGAGCTCACGAAGCTGTTCAAGGTGAGGTAAGTAGGGTAGGGCCGCCTGAGCGGTGACGACATCAACCCAGCCTTCAATGAGGGCAAGGAGGTTTTCTACTCGCTCCATTGCAGCGATCTGCTCGGGAGTGGGGGCAGCTGCGAAGATTTGTTCGTTGAGAGTGTCTTCGGTGAATTCACCGTTTTCTGGATCGAAATGTGCTGCGGCCTCGGCGACTGCATGTGAATCGATCGCAATATGCTGAGCATAGCGCTCAACCGCGTGGGTCAGATCCCCCGAAAGCCACGGGACTCCGGAGAAAAGGCGGCGGTGCGCGCACTCGCGCAGGGCAATGAATTGAAGAACCTCTTCGAAGGGGATATCCAGTTCATCGGCGAAATCCTCAACATTGCGCGCGACCAGAGCAGTTGTCGAGCCATTGGTCAAAGGAATACCGACATCGGTGGACCCCATGGCGCTCTGCGCAATTTTGCCCAAGGCAACACCGATCTGGCTCGCGAAAAGGAAAGAAGACATCTTCGGTAAGATGCTGCGCGTTGAGTTGAGCAAACTGGCGATATCAGGCATGTCTTCTGCTGCTGAGGAATCAATCTCGGGCAGGTGCTGTTCTTGCTCGTTGAGCACGTCCTCGAAAGCCTTGGCGACATTAGCTGCAACCGGCTCGCAGATCTTCTTCCATACCTCCGCAGTGCCATCGATCCACTCGGCGCGAGTCCAGACTTGCCGGTTGACGGGACCGGGAGAGAACTCGACGGTGGCATCGAGCCACAGATCTGCGACAGTCATCGCTTCGCGGGCGCGCTGTGCTTGAGCGGCTGTCACCGCGGTTTCTCGTGAATCCCATGCCTTCGACTGAGCGAGCTGAAGTGCGCTCTTCCAATCCACCGGTCCAACCGAAGGACCATTCATCATGATGGAGAACTGAGTCAGCGCCTGACGCATGACCTCAGGATCGGGGAATTGACTGTTGAGACTTTCGGGGTCAATCCCGCGAGCGCGCATGGATTCCATTGCCGCTCGGGCTGCCTGCTCGCCGAGCAGGTTACGGAGAAACTCTTCCATGTTCGATTCGTTGTCGCTCATGTGTTGAGCCTAGCTGTGAGCTGGGCCGCGTTCTAGCTCAATGCCCAGTTTTGAACGAACTTAGCTCACAGCGCAATCGTCTTCGCATACCGGCACTTACTTCCGTCTCACGAATGTTTCCTTGCTGAGGGACAATAACAGGTATGAATGAACTCCATGACGATCACGACGTGAACGATGAAGACCCGCAGGCCAATGCTCGTAGCCTGAGCTGGCTACGTAGACTAACGGTCACGCTTGTCGTCATCAGCATTCTTGGCGTGGCTGCGGCGGTTGTCCCGCTGCCCTACGTCGCACGCCTCCCCGGACCGACGGTGAACATTTTGGGGGCCGCGGCAACGAAAGATGGTACCGAGGAGCTTCTCTCCATCACGGGGACCAACCCCCTGACGGGGGAAGAAATCAAAAACCCAGATCCCTCGACCAATGCGGACAGCGGCCAATTGCGGATGGTGACGGTCTCTGAGATGGGAGGCCCCGGGCGCCGGCTCAACGTCTATGGGTGGATTCAAGCGGAACTGACCCCGGCCTCGGAACTGGTTCCCTATTCGAAGGTCTATCCCGGTAACGTCACCCGCGAGCAGGTTGATAACGCAAACAAAGCACAAATGACGGGGTCGCAATCGACGGCGAAAGTCGCAGCTTTGATGGAGCTCGGCTGGAAAGTCCCCGCGACCATCAAGATTACGGGCACCGTCGAGGGCTCTGACGCACAGGGAAAACTGCGCGAGGGCGATATCCTCGAATCGATTGAAACTCCCGATGGGGTCCTTCACGCAATCGAAACTCCAGCTGATCCTTTTGCGATCATGCGCCAAGTTGCTCCCGGTTCGACGCTCAAAGTCACGGTGAAAAACGGTGAGGCCCAACGGACAGAAGCAGTTGTTTCTGCTGCCTCTGCCGGGGAAACAGAAGGCTCAAAGCTTGGGATTTACCTGGATGCGCAGGTGAATCTTCCCGTAGATATTCATTTCTCCTTGGAGAACATCGGCGGCCCCTCCGCAGGAATGATGTTCTCGCTGGGCATCATTGACCGCCTCAGCGAAGGAGACATGACGGGCGGAAAGTCGATCGCTGGAACCGGGACCATGTCCTATGACGGCAAAGTTGGTGCAATCGGTGGAATTGCACAGAAAATGCAGGGGGCCAAACGTGACGGAGCCAGCTGGTTCCTTGCCCCTGACAGCAATTGCGATCAGGTCATCGGGCACGTCCCGGAGGGATTGCGGGTCGTACGCGTGTCAACCCTTCATGAAGCTCACGAGGCGGTAGATGCGATTGCGGCGGATCGTGGGGATTCCCTTCCGACCTGCGAAGCCAAGTAAGCCAAAGAGCGCTGGGGGCAGGCGCGCCTCGTCGAATTCTTAGGAAAGCGAGGCTAAGAGTGCGTCCGTCAACCCCGGGACCAGTTGAGAGCCCTGACCGACCTTGTCATCGCTGTCAAAAGTACGCGCGCGCAGAGCACTCCACGTCTCACCGCTGCGCAGAGCTCCCGCTGCAATGCGAACATCGGTAGCCTTCGGATGATTCGAAATGAAAGCAAGAGCTTCATCGGGATCTTCCGGAGCCTGTGCCTCAACCTCGGGGGGAACAATGACGCGTTCGAGGCTCAGCGCTGCGCCGACGACTGAAGGCGGCCACGCGAGGTGGGCGAGCATCTCTTCGAGGTCTTCCCCCTGGAAGTCTTCTTGGATGATTGCACTCAAATGAGTATCAGTGCCATCCCATTCTTGACGCAGTGCGTCTTTGAGCTCTTCAGGAAGATCAGGCTGTTCGAGAAGAGTCGCTGTATGCACCAGAGCATAGAGGGAAGGCGCGTGATCCCAGCCAACCAGTGATGCCGCTTTTTCAATGTCGAGGACGACATGAGCGAGGGCGAGTTGGTCAGCAGTTGGGGTGAGTTCATTCATGCGCTCATTTTCCCACAGGCACTTGGCGGACGCAGATGCATGCGTGGCTGGCTAGAATACACATATCGTGATCATTCTTTAGAGAGGAAGCTTTGTGAGCGATTCTCCCTTCTCCATCGGCAATAACCCCGTCCAATTGCCCAAAATTGAGTTCCGACGACCCAAGATCGGCCCCGGAGTCATCACTGTTGGGGTCTTGGTGCTCGTGGGGCTCTTTGTCTATGCTGCTTCATCGTTCTGGACTGAAATTCTCTGGTTCCAGCAGATGCATTCGACTCGGATTATTTTGACCCGGTGGGGGGCTATCGCTGCGCTGGCGCTCATCGGCGCAGTGATTGCCGTAGCTCTCTTGCGCACGATGATCGGTCTGGCTCATCGTCATCGCGTGCCATCGGGCAGGGGAGAAGCAGGCGCGAATCTTCGCCAATACCAACAAGCAATTGAACCCCATAAGAAGGGGTTCGCTTGGCTGGTTGCTCTGCTGATCGGTATCCCGGTTGGAATCAGGCTCGCCGAAGGATGGCAGACTGTCCTCACCTGGCTCAATGCGACACCCTTCGGGAAGACCGACCCAATTTTCGGGTGGGACGTTTCATTCTTCGTCTTCACTCTTCCCTTCCTTGAGCTGGTCGTCTCTTTCCTGATGCGCCTTGTTCTTCTCTCGCTGGCGGTCTCGGTTGCTGTGTCCTACCTCTACGGAGGACTGCAACTCACTCCGCGCCCGCACGCTCAGAAAAACGTGCGACGTCACCTGGGGATTCTCGCAGCCGTGGCCTCGGTGATCATCGGCGCATACTACTGGATCGGGCGCTACTCGCTACTCACTCAAAGTGGGGACAACATTGACGGCGCAATGTATGCAGACGTCAACGCCACCCTTCCCGCGCACTCGATCCTCGCGGTGATCTCGCTCGCGGTCGCAGTTCTCTTCCTTATTGCCGCTTTCCGAGGCACCTGGCGCCTTCCCACGATCGGCGTCGTTGTCACCGTGGTTGCCGCGTTGGTGATCGGTGGCGCCTACCCCGCGCTCATTGAACAGTTCAGGGTCCGTCCGAACGCGCGTTCTCTGAATGCTCCCTACATCCAGAACAATATTGACGCGACTTTGAGTGCCTATGGTCTGGACGATTTGGACTACACGACCTATGACGCAACGACCAGTGCTCAACCCGGTCAGTTGCGTGAAGACTCGGAATCGACCTCGCAGATTCGACTGCTCGACCCGCAGGTGATCCGCAAGACAGTTCAGCAGCTTCAGCAGTCGCGTCCCTACTACTCCTTTGATTCCGGGTTCTTTGTTGACCGCTACACCATCAATGGCGAGCGCCGTGACACCGTCATCTCGATGCGTGAACTCAACCTCGCTGGCCTTTCCCAAGAACAGCAGACCTGGGTCAACCGGCACACCGTCTACACCCACGGTTTCGGTGTTGTAGCTGCCTACGGTAACACCATCACCTCTGATGGCCTTCCCGCCTACTGGGAACAGTCCATCCCCTCGACGGGAGAAATGGGATCCTACGAGCCTCGCGTCTACTTCTCCCAGTCGGCGCCTGATTACTCGATCGTTGGCGGCCCAGAGGGCACCGCGCCCCAAGAACTTGACTACCCCGATGACAACGCTCCCGGTGGTCAGGTTTCCACAACCTTCACCGGCAACGGTGGTCCCTCGGTTGGGAATGTGTGGAATAAGCTCCTGTACTCGATCAAGTTCGGCTCAACGGATATCTTCTTCTCTTCTCAAACGAATGAAGAATCCCAGATCCTGTATGACCGTGATCCCTTGCTGCGAGTGGCAAAGGTTGCGCCGTACCTGACTTTGGAACAGAAGGCTTACCCGGCGGTTGTCGATACCGATGGAGATCCTTCGACCCCGAAGCGTCTGGTGTGGGTTGTTGATGCCTACACGACCACGGATTCCTACCCCTATGCCCAGCACCAATCGCTGTCCTCCAGCACAGTCGATTCGCGTTCGCAGTCGGTGGGAGAGTACATCCAAGGAAATTCCATCAACTACATGCGTAACTCGGTGAAGGCCATCGTCGACGCCTATGACGGATCTGTGCGTTTGTTCCAGTGGGACGATAACGATCCGATCCTCAATACCTGGACGAAGATCTACCCCGGAACCGTGGAACCCAAGGCAAACATCTCTGCCGACCTGATGGGGCACCTGCGCTACCCGGAGGATATGTTCAAGGTTCAGCGTGACCTTCTTACGTCTTACCACGTGCGTGATGCGGCTGATTTCTATACCGGTGGTGATCGCTGGCGACTCGCAGAAGAAACTTCGACTGCGGCAACCGCCAATGGTTCGACTCAGAACATGACCTCCTCGCAGCTGCAGGCGATCCGAGTTCAGCCTCCCTACTACTTGACTATGCAGATGCCTGGGCAAGAATCCGCGGAGTTCTCCCTCACCTCGGTGTTCGTCCCCGGTGGTGAGTCCAAGCGCGAGGCCATGGCTGGCTTCCTCGCAGTCGATTCGGAAACGGGAAGTCAAGCTGGGCAAGTCCGTGAGGGATACGGCAAGCTGCGATTGATCGCACTGCCCTCCTCGACAACGGTTCCCGGCCCCGGACAGATCCAAAATGCCTACGACACGAACCAGACAATTGCTTCGCAATTGAACGTGTTGAACCTATCGGATTCAACGGTCATTAGGGGTAACCTCTTGACGCTGCCCGTGGGTGGAGGACTTCTTTACGTCCAGCCCGTGTACATTCAAGGATCGGGCGGCGCGAACTACCCGGTGCTGCGTTTCGTTTTGACGGCTTTTGGTAATCGCGTTGGATTTGCCCCGACTTTGCAAGAGTCACTGGATCAAACCTTCGGCGGAGATTCAGCTGCAAAGGTGACAGGTAAGGACACCTCCGGCAAGGATAAGGACCAAAACGCCGACACGAATAGTGAGCCCTCACAGCAGCTCGCCTCCGCTCTGCAGGACGCTAATCAGGCCATCCAAGATGGCCAAAATGCCCTGAAGAACAATGACTGGGCAGCTTATGGTGAATCGCAAAAACGCCTCAACGATTCCCTTGCCAAGGCTATTGAGGCTCAAAAGGCACTGGAAGCACAAAAGGGCTCTGGTTCCTGATGTGCTGAAACATGATTGATGTTGTGGGGCGGGAGGATTTCGATCCTCCCGCCCCACAACATGTACACCACACGCGCTTTGTCTCAGCCTTCCTCGCCACTTCTTCACGGAAGGCTGGAGGTACAAACTTTCAGTCGGATAAACGGGCCTTCAATGTGACGACGGTTCCGCCACCTTCAGCAGGCTCCCAATCGATGCTGCCTCTTAGTTCGCCGCGAACCATCTGATTGACGATCTGCGTTCCCAAACCCGTCATGGCTCGGCCTGGCTGGATTCCTGCACCATTGTCAGTAACTGTGACGATGAGCTGGTCACCGTTGCGCTGCGCGTGGACGTGGATCAGTCCATCCTTATCTGCAAGACCGTGCTCAACCGAATTCGACACGAGCTCGTTGAGCACAGTCGCCATGGCCTGCGCTTGCGCTGCTGCAAGGCTGCCGAACTCGCCGGATGTCGTCACATCGACCGCATGATCGGTTGAAGCGAGTGTTCCTGCCATTCGAACAATCGTTCGCGCGACATCGTCAAAATCAACTTGTTCATTGACGTCTTGTGAGAGGGCCTCGTGAACGGTCGCAATCGCCTGGACTCGTCGCTCGGCTTCCTTGAGTGCGGCCTGCACGCTCTCCAGATCAGAACGGCGAGACTGAAGACGCAGTAGAGCCGACACTGTCTGCAGATTATTCTTCACACGGTGGTGAATCTCGCGAATCGTTGCGTCTTTTGTCATGAGCTCTTGTTCGCGTCGACGAATCTCGGTGATATCACGCGTCAAAATGACAGCGCCCAGACGCTTATGACCATCAACAAGCGGAAGAGCCCGCAAAGAGATTGTGACCCCTTGAACCGATAGCTCGACGCGCCAAGGGGCGCGTCCCATCACGACGACTGCCAAAGACTCCTCAACGCTGTTTTCATCGCTCACAGCATCTGTGATGCGTTCGGCCAAGACTTCGCCAAATACGGAATCTTGACGGATTCCAATGCGCCGCAGACACGACATAGCGTTGGGGGTCGTCTGAAGGACCTTTCCATCTTGATCGATGAGGATCGCTCCATCTTGGACGCGAGGAACACCATGCGCAGAAGCTGCCGGGGCAGACTTGTAGGGATACTCGCCCCGAGTGATCATCTCGCAGATGATATCCGCCGCATCACTGGTCCAGGTATCAAAGTTTTGAGCAAGACGAGGCGATGATAGGTTCGTTTCGCGCGTGAGCACTGCGATGACTTCGCCCTCGTAGGGGATAGGTACGCAGACTTCGAGAACCGAGTATGTACCGGCCCAATGCGGTGAAGTTGGGCGCACGACCTTGCCGGTTTTCATCGCCTTACGCAGCTCGGCCTCGCGAGCAAGAGGAAGATACAGGCCCCGCGGATCGTCAGCATGAACGGTGATCGAGGTTGAGGGGCGGCAATTCTCTGCGGCGAAGAAGCGATCATCGTCTGTATGAAGCCACAACACCAAGTCGGCGGCCGCAAGGTCTGCAAGAACCTGCCAATCAGCCAAGAGCTGGTGCAAATGATCGTGAGCTCCCGGGGACAGCTTAGGAGTGAATGAGACTTCTGCAGATTGGGCGAAGCTTGACATGTCCGACATGTCTTCACAATAGCGGCACTCGCCTTATTGTGAGAATCAACGGGCGGCAAGGATACAATCACTCCTGTGGACTTCGCTTCAACAAACGGGCGAAGAAGATCAGAAGATTGGACAACGATGCAGGTCAATGGGGATGCGCAGTATCAATGCTCGCCGGAGGCATTCGTCGAAATCAGCACGAACGGTGATTTCGTTCAGACGCGCTTTGGAGAACTTATTCGCGAGGCCGTGGTGGAGCATCCGCAGGCAGGCGCCGTGAGCGTTCGCGGACAACTCAACCCCGACGCTCTTCCTGCGCGGGCACGCTCGGCGGTGGAAAACCAAGTCTCCATCGAATACGACGAGGTGTGGACGCAGGTCGCTCCCAGGCACTTTCAAGCGACGTGCACGCTCAGCGCCGAGGCGGTCTCTGTCAGTGCGCACCTGACTCAGAGCGCGACTCCCGTGGAGTGGGATCTCAATCAGTGCCAGTGGGTGCTCAGCGGCGAATACAGAATCGCCATCCCTCTTATTGGACGCATGGTCGAGGCCACGGTGGCCTCGCATTTCGACGACTTCTTCAAGCGAGAGCACACAATCGTTGACACGTGGCTCAAAAGACATGCAGGCGAGTACTACATCGCGGAATAAAACCCATTTACTTCGGGTTGTGAACTCATAAAGAACACCGGAAGGACACATCATGGCTGAAGAAATCAGCGAAACAACAGAGTCTGTCGCGGCTGCGGGTGGCCCCTCACGGCCTTTGTACCTGGAACGGACAGGAGTGCGTCAGTACGTCGCTCGTAATGCTCGCGGAGCCGAGGTTCTGGTCGGTGATGGCCCTGGGCGCTTCACCCCGGGTGATTTGCTCAAGCTTGCGCTGGCCGGTTGCAATGCGATGTCTTCTGACGCGCGTTTCGCCGCAGTCTTGGGCGAGGACTTCGCGCAGATTGCCGGAGTTTCCGCCGAATACGACGAGGCCGCCGACCGCTTCACCTCGATGGAAGTTGAGCTTCTTCAGGACCTCTCTTCGCTCAGTGAAGATGAAACAGCAAATCTTCTTCGTCGTGCTGGCTCTGCTATTGAGCGCAATTGCACGATCGCGCATAGTCTTTCTGAGCCACTGCCTCACACCTTGCATATCGCCTCCGAACAGGTTCGCGAATCTTGAGAGTTGCTGCCTCTTTCGCCAGCGCGTACCACTAGGCTTGTAGACGGCGGCGAAAGAGGCAGAACAACGCCGGAAGGGAAAAGTAATGAACCAGGTTGATAGGCAATACGAAGACCTACTGGCAAAGATTATGCGTGAAGGTGCGGAGAAGACCGACCGCACGGGTACAGGCACGCGTTCCCTTTTCGGCGCTCAGCTCCGCTACGACCTCTCCCAAGGCTTTCCACTTATTACAACCAAGCGCGTCCACATGAAGTCGATCATTGGCGAGCTCTTGTGGTTCCTCAGCGGGGATTCGAATGTCCGCTGGCTTCAAGAAAACGGCGTTCGTATCTGGAATGAATGGGCCGATGAAAATGGTGACTTAGGGCCCGTTTATGGTGTTCAGTGGCGTCGCTGGAATGCCGGGGATGGTCGTGAGATTGACCAGATCTCTCAGGTTTTAGAGACGCTGAAGACCAACCCTGATTCCCGTCGCATGATTGTGTCTGCCTGGAATGTTGGGGATCTTCCGCAGATGGCTCTTGAGCCCTGCCATGCGTTCTTCCAGCTCTATGTTGCCCAGGGTCGCTTGTCCCTCCAGCTGTATCAGCGCAGTGCCGACATGTTCCTTGGCGTTCCTTTCAATATCGCTTCTTATTCGCTCTTGACCCACATGTTCGCTCAGCAGGCCGGCCTGGAAGTTGGCGACTTTATTTGGACCGGCGGAGACTGCCACATCTACTCGAACCATGTTGAACAGGTGAATGAACAGCTCTCGCGTGAGCCCTATCCTTTCCCAACGTTGAAGCTGCGCCAAGCGGATTCGATGTTCTCTTACGATTTCGACGATATTGAGATCGAGGGCTATGAACATCACCCGACGATTAAAGCACCGGTGGCCGTGTGAATCACCGCGGGGGCACTGCCCGGGAAATGAAGGTGGGGGAGGAATTACAAGCACAGCATCGCTTGGTCCCTCTTGCATCGATTTGGGCACAGACTGCTGATGGCCTGCTGGGGTCGGGGACTGAAATGCTCTGGCGGGTTCCCGCAGATTTTGCTCATTTTAAAGCCGCGACAATGAACTGCCCGATTATTATGGGTCGTTCATCGTGGGATGCCTTGGGGCGTCCCTTGCCTGGTCGAACGTCCATCGTGATCACCCGGAACCCAGATCTGAAACTAGACGGTGCTTTGGTTGCGCATTCCTTGGATGAAGCAGTGCGACTTGGACAAGAGGATGCACGCAAGCGGGGTAGTGGGCGCGTCTGGATCACGGGGGGCGCACAGATCTACACGCAGTCAATGACGCTGGTGGATGAGCTTGTCGTTTCTTTCTTGGAACTTGATGAGTCCTGTATCGAGAAGATCAAAACCAGTGAAAATAGAGTGTTTGCGCCAGAGATTTCACCTGGCGAGTGGGGGCGTGACTCTCTTCGTAGCGACGGGGCCTGGCGTCCCGCTTCAGGAGATGCCCTCCGCTGGAGGGTCGAGGTTTTCCGCCGCCTGTGATACGGGCTGCGTGAGAGTTTTTGCCTCCACCTGAACGCGCTCGAGGGGCTCGGGATTGAGTTGAATTCCTGAGAGCTTTCGAGCGCTGACTAATGCGCGTGACTCAAAAGAGCCGAGGAAGGAATTCCAGGACTGCGATGCATTGTTGAGTGCAGCGGAGACTTTGGAGGCGTGTTTTCCAAGAGTTTGGAGCCGTTCGTAGAGTTCTTGAGAGAGCTGAATAATCTCTTGCGCCTGTGCGGAGAGGCTTTGCTGACGCCAGGTGAAAGCAACTGTTCGCAGAATTGCCCACAGGGAAGTGGGGGATGCAAGAACAACATTCATGTTCAACGCATCGTGCATGAGTGAAGGATCGGAATGCAATGCTGCAGAGAGAACCGATTCGCTTGGAACAAAAGCAATGACATAGTCAGCGGCATGGGGGAGGTCTTTCCAGTATTCCTTTCGGGAGAGTTCACTAACGTGGCGGCGCAAGGACTTTGCGTGCTGGAGCATAAGCTGCTCGTATGTGAGTGCCTGATCCGAAGGATCCTTGCTATCTAGATGCAAGGGAGTGTCTTCACTTTGGGCGCGCAAGTAGGCGTCTAGGGGAACCTTCGCATCGATTGGAATGCACTTGTCTTGGGGGAGAAGGACGATCATGTCAGGGCGTTTTGATCGGCCTGCCGTTGCCACTTGGGTCTCAAAGTGGACATGCTCTATAAGCCCTGCAGACTCAACGAGAGAACGTAGTTGGGCTTCTCCCCAAGTCCCTCGAAGAGGGGCATGGGCGAGCGTGCGCGTGAGTTCTTGGGTGGACTGCCGAAGTAAATCTTCCGATTCGCGTGTCCATTTCAATTGCTGATCAAGCGCGCCGATTTGCGCGGCATGCTGTCGTTCTAAAGAACTGACGGAGGTTTGAAGGAGCTTTAAGCCTTCGTTGATCGGCAGGATTGTCTGCATGAGGCGTTGGTGCTGTGCAGATTCAAGCTGTGCTGCTTGGGATTGAGAATCGGCCAGGAGACTTTGGAAGGTGTGTTCTTGCGCGAGGCGTTCGCGCAGCTCTGCTACCTGGGCCTGGCTGCGTGCGAGATCTTGCGAAAGTTCGAGGCGCGCGTGGAGTACCCCGCTGCGTTTGCCCACCGCCCACGATAGGCAGGCGAGGGCTGCGCAGAGGAGGAAGAAGAAAAGGCTCTGAAGTGTCATGGAAGGATGCTAAAACCGAGCACTTTCATCTGCGTCCACTTTGAACATGTGGATTTGCATGACTCATGTCACCCGCCTCGAGTTGTGCTTTCCAGCCAAGACAGGTACCTTTTATAGGTACCGACGCGGGGTGGAGCAGTTCGGTAGCTCGCCGGGCTCATAACCCGGAGGTCGCAGGTTCAAATCCTGTCCCCGCTACTAGTAACCCGGTCTCGAAAGAGACCGGGTTTTTGTGTTTCTGTCAGCTTATCTAAGAAGACTCGCGTATTAACCTCTTCGTTCCAACAAAAATTGCGGTCTACGCGAAGCGTAGACCGCAATTGAGTGGAGGAACTTCTAGCCGCGCTTGCGCTTACGCAATGCAGCGCCTGCACTTGCGCTCAGTGCCGCTGCTCCAGCGAGGAAAGCAATCGGGGCACCCGTGCGTGCGAGCGTCGGCTTTGACGGGGCCGATGCACTGGTTAGTGCCCCCGCCGGACTCGTGCTTGCGCTTACCGAAACCGTCGTTGACTCACTGGCTGAAGGAGATGCAGCGCTTGTACTCACCGAAGCCGTCGGAGTGCTTGCAGTTGGCGTTGTTGAGCTAACCGAAGGAGAAGGCGAAGGAGTGGGGGTTGCACACGGCGAGGGGTCGAGGATTGGATCGACTTGTGTTCCAGCAGTCAGCGGAGCGACGGTGATATCGGCGGTCCAAGAGTCTGCAGAGGACTGTGCATGAGCACCGGTAAATCCCGTGATCGCAGCGGTGTTAGAGATGGTCGTCCCTGCGCCCTTTTCATTCACGCGTCCCAGCACATGCAGCGTCGTGTAGTTCATGAAATCGAGCTGCCCTGCGCCGCCGGCCCAGATTCCAGTGCAGTGATCATAAGAACCAAAGAGCTTGGTATCAGTGCAGGGGAAGGTGAAGTCTCGAATGAGGCCATCGTCCGGGTTCGGATCAAAGTCATGTCCTTCCCGGACCCAAAGGTGATCGACCGGAGGATAGGCAAGGATTTCGTTGTTACACAGTCGGGTCCACGAGTTCTGGTAGGTGATTCCCTCGGGTAGCAGGTCTTTAACATTGATGTTTGTCACTGTGCCAAGGCCACGGTTAAGAATGTTGACGCGGTAAAGAACATAGTCGCCAACGTTAAAGTTCCCGATCGGGTAATTAGCCGTTGAATCGAGAGCGATGGGGAGTCCGTCTGCACCATAAACAGGCTGAGTGCCAGACATTCGGACATGGGCTGCATCCTTCAAGACGATGAGATCAGCGCCCTGGTTTGGGTCAGCGTTGGCCTGGAACTTGGATGCTGATGCGCCAACAATTCCGAGTGCAACACAGGCGCTGAGGAGTGCTGCACACAAACTGCGGCGTCGAGAATGATGGAGTGTCATGGGTATGTCGGTCCTTCTGTAAACGGGGGTTTAATCGAGCTTACGCCTGCTCGAGAAAAAAGATGATCCTGCAATGGTGGTGAGTAGTGTTATCCCCCCAAGGAGAGCGAGGGGAACACCGGTACGTGCGAGCGTGGTTGTCTGCGGTGCGCGAGAGGCTACCATTGCGCTCGTCATTGCCGAGGCCTCGCTAGGGCTGAGCGTGGTAGTGGGGGCGCTTGTGGCCGCGGAAGGAGAGGATGTGCTCACCGACGGTGAGGGCTGCGAAGACGTGGGGGAATCTGAAGGCGTCGGTGTTGAGCAAGGTGAAGGATCAGTGATCTCCTCAACCTGTGCGCCGCTAGCAAGAGGTGCAACCGTAATATCTGCGGTCCATGAGTCAACGGAGAGCTTTGAATTTTGAGGAGAGACCTCCGTTAAACGAGCGGTGTTGGAAATCGTCTTTCCTGCGCCCTTTTTGTCGACACGTCCAAGGACGAACAAAGTGGAGTATGCGGCGAAACCAAAATACTCAGTGCTGCTCGTCCACGTTCCACTGCAGTGATCGTAGGTCCCAGAAGAGTATCCTTCAGGTGCGCGACAGGGGAAAGTGATCGGGGAGTCTGGGTACAGACTCTCATCGGGGTTCACGCTTTGACTCTCGTGAACCCACAGGTGGTCAGTTGGAGCTACAACACTGTGGACGCATCTGCGTGTCCAGGAGTTCTGATAGGTGACCCCTTCGGGAAGGAAGTCCGAAACGGTAAAACTGTTCACATAGCGGTAATTGCGATTTAGGACATTGATACGGTAAACAACATAGTCACCGACCTCGAACTGTCCAATGGGGGCATCTGCGGTCGAATCAAGGCCAATCGGGAGGCCGAATTCGTCGTAGACGGGCTGTCCGCCAGACATCTGGACGTG
>CAUTOM010000019.1:0-27928 GCA_963540435.1 uncultured Actinomyces sp. | reverse complement strand
GGTGGGGAGCTGCCCCTCAGCTCAGCTCCCCACCGGGATATTCACCTCAATTCATGCGCCGTCTGCGCAGCGCATAGCCCGCGGCTGTTAGAAGGGCGGCACTGATCACGATGGTGCTTGTCTCGCCACCCGTGCGAGCAAGAGATGACTTCTTGCCCTTGCGGGTACTCTTCTTCTTTCCATCCTTTGCCGAGGCCGCGCTCGCTTGCTCTGCAGCCGCTGGCCCTGCCTGCTGCGATCCGTTTTGAGAAGGATCGGCGCTTGGCTGGGGACTTGGATCCCCACTTGGCTGGGTGGTGGGATCCGTTGTCGGCTGAGTGCTCGGATCCGTCGTCGGGTCTGGAGTCGGTGCCGGCAGCGAGACGCTGAGGGCAGTGCTCAAGCCAATGCGTGCGTTCGCCCGCATTGTTGTACATGCCTCCGGAGTCGGATCAGCCGTGCAATCCACGCCAAGAAGATCGTTGGTTGTGGGACGCTCGATCTTCACCATGCGGAGATTGTCGAATAAGACCGGCGCATCGCCCTCATCAGCGGCGATAGTGAAGCGCACCTTCGTTCCATCCTTCGCGACCGTGAAAGTCACAGGAACGCGTTGGAAGGAACTAGGATCGCTATTGGTCCGGTGCTTCTGATCCGCAGCCATCCAGTTTTCGGCCCAGGTCCGGTCAATGACGGTCTCTGGGTTTGCAGCAGGAT
This sequence comes from uncultured Actinomyces sp., assembly GCA_963540435.1. Classification (GTDB taxonomy): domain Bacteria; phylum Actinomycetota; class Actinomycetes; order Actinomycetales; family Actinomycetaceae; genus Pauljensenia. Next base: position 27,232 of record CAUTOM010000019.1, on the reverse strand, counting down.
CGGTATCATTCACCGTCTGGACATCCAGATAGTTCTGTCCGACCAGTCCTTCAGCATTTGTATTGACCGTCAGCGCTTGTTCATCATCCAAGGAGCGAGCACGGCGTGCGCTTCGCGTACCAGCACTGCGGTCGCTTCCTGTAACAGCTGCGCGCGTCGTTCCGTCGGGAACAAGAACTCCCAGCTCTGCGATTGCAAGCAGGCCATCGGGTTGGTCGGCCTTGGTCTTGTAATTGCTCAGGACTCGGATGCGAACATACTTCGCGTTCACCGCTTCGTCGAAGGTAATACGCTGAGCGAGAGCCGTGTTTCTCAAAGTGCCTTCGGCGACCTTCTGATTGATATTTGCTGCGTCTTGGCCAACATAGACCTCGTAGGCCTTGGGCCGGCCATTCGCTTGCCCCGCTCGTCCTGCGATCGACAGACCGCCGATGCTCACCGGCTGTGCGCCAGTGGGATCGCTTCCTTCGAAGAGGGCGAGATCAATCGTGCTGGGGTGATCGGTGAGGTTGACCCAATCCTTGTCGTAGAAGGTCGTCAGGTCCTTGTCGAACATGTTCGAGGCCGGGTTCGCTTCGTAGGCGGCCGGTGCACTTACCAGCTGGAGGGCTCCCGTGTAGTCCTTGAGCGTCAGAGTTGGCGTGGGCTCAGGGGCGGGAGTGTCGCCACCCTCGGTAGCATTTCCACACAGGACGCGGGCATTGCCCCAGTTCGCGTGGTCGTTACCGTTGCCATTGCCTCCGTCTCCAACGATCAAGCGGATGTACTTCATCCCTCGAACATTGCCCGAGATATCCCTCGGTTCGCTTCCTCCCCTGATAACCGAGGTTTCTGGAACGACGTCGGACCAGTTGGAACCGTCAGTGCTACCGATGACGTGGAAGGTCACTGAGCCACTCCACTGTCCATCCTGCACGCCAACGGTTGCCTTGAAGGTTGTGCATTTTCCTTCCAGCTCAAAACCGAGGTCACTGGGAGCGTGTGCACCCAGACCCTTGGCATAGGGCTGATCATTCATCAATATCGGATCACCGTCTCCTGCTTGATCTTCACCGACCTCGCTATCACGTTCGACAGGTCCCCAGCCGTTGGAGTTCCACGTCGATGAGAAGGGGATGTCAGAGAGGTAGTTGACGGCATTGGACCTGATGGATCCCAGAGCTGTCACACTCGTTGTGCCCACAGCGGTACGGTCCTCATCGCCGATCCGGTAGTGGGCCTGGTGCGTCAAGGTGACGGCATTGCCACCGGCCCCTTCGGGAATGCTCACCGTCCACGTGGTGGTGAAAGTTTCTCCCTTGGCAAGAGTCTCGGCAGTCGTGGGCGAAGTCGCCTGTGCACTCCACCCAGCTGGAAGGCTCAATTCGCTGCGGACATTGGTGACATCCGCGGACTCATTATTCACCAAGGTCGTTGTCACCTGGACAGTCTTACCTTCGATCGCGCTTCCCTGGGTTGCGATGCTTGCAGCAGCACAGGCGGGGACATCAGCGGTTGTTCCAAGATCTTCAACTCGGAAGTTATCAATCGAGAAATCGTTTCCTGACTTTCCTCCCTGGACGTTGTAGAGGCCAACCCAGTAGGAGCCGCAAGCACCAACATTGAGTTCTTCAACGAAGTGCGAGGGACTCTCCGTTTGGGGAAGGAGCGTTGAATCGAGGTAGTTCGCGGTAACTCCGTCAGCTCCCGCAGAGTCGTACGCGCTGACCCAGTAGTATGAACCGCTCACGGCGTTGTCGTAATCGTAGGAAATGCGGTAGCGGTGTCCTGCCTGCAGATTCACGGTCTGTGGAACCGTCCGGTAGACAAGACCACCGTTTTCTTCGTGGCTCTTCAGTGACCAGTGTCCGGCAATCGCATCATCCGTCGCCTTACGCGAACGATCGGGAAGGACTCCGCCTCGTTGAGTGTAGGGAGCATTCAGCGAGGCCAGAACTGTGCGCGGGTCAGTAATATTGCCGGCGTCGCCCTTGACGAAGGGACCCCAGCCTTCCGCAATATTTTCGAAGTCCTCAAAGACTGTCGTCACGGGCTTGTCTCGAGTCGCCCCCAAGTCACCATTTCGCTGCTGCGATCCGGCGCTTGTCACCCCATCTCCCGAAGCGGAAATAGTGACCTTGCGGGTCTTTCCATCGTTGATTTGGACCCAGGCGCTGCCCTGGTAGGTTCCTGCGTTGAGGGTCATCTCTTGGGACAGTGAGGCCTTGCCTGCACCCAGTTGTGCGACAGGATCACCGTGGGGATCCTTCACGACGCTGACTGAACCGGTCGTTGTGTAGCCGCTCAGACTTCCCGAGTTAAATCCAGGATCAGCGAAGACAGTCCCTGCGCCCCATGCGGGGGTTGAGACAGCTGCGGGAGCGTTTTCTGGAACCAACACGAAGGCCGTGTGGTCGCGATCGCCGTCAGCCACTCCGTCATAGACCGAGGCCGGGATTGTGATTTTTCCGCCGGAGACTGCCAAATCGGTGACCTTCACGCGACCTTGATCTGTGAGTCGGTAGAGCGCCAGAGAACCAACGCCTTGGTATGACTTAGTGAGAGTCCACTCCGTCGCAGTTCCTGCAGGGTTGTAGTAGTACAGGCGGTCTGCCCCTGCAGAGGTCCCGTTGTCCTTCCAGGGCAAGAGGTAGCTGTCTCCGCGAAGGACTGTCGCCCCGTCGTAGACGAATTCGCGAGAGGACGCCATGTCTGCCTGAATCGTTCCAGCGACGTAGCTTGCCTCTGTTTGAGCAGTAACTGCCGTCGAACCCGAAGCTATCGTCCCATTGGCGAAGGTGTAGGTATGCTTCGTCTTTCCATCTCCTGCATCCGCGGTGTCGTAGCGCATGATGCGCGAGTTCTGGAGGAACTTGCTGGGCAGGTTGTTTGACCAGATATTGCGGTAGAAGGCGTCTTGGTCTTGGTGGCCGGTCCAGCCTTCAAACTCGACAATCTGGGGGTAGCCCAAGACAACATTCGGGTTCCAATTGTCCTTGTTCGCGTTGTCGATAAAGCGGATGACCTGGGAGTTCAATCCCTTGTTGGTTGCTCCACCGTAGTGCTCGTCATTCGACCAGTGCGACCACAGCGAGTGCCTCTCGAAGCGGTCTGCCCATTCAGATCCGACTTCCCATCCCATCTTGTTGAGTTCGTTGCCCAAGCGGTCAGCTTGCCAGCCCGATCCGTAGTAGACATCGATATAGATCCAGCGGAAATTCGGGTACTTGCTGAGGGGGAATTGATTGCGCAATTCCTGGAAGCGATTGACAGCGCCGCCATTGCCCAAGTCGTCACGCTGATTGACGTAGTAGGACTGGTTGAGCCAGTTCCACCCGCGGCCACCGGTGAAGGGAAGAGAACGGAAAGAGTTTGCTTCCGGGTAGGCCTCGGTCGTATTGACGTGAACGCCATAGATCGCATTGACATCCTTCGTGCTGGTGAAGAGGGTACCGAAGTCAGCCTCACCACCGGCGCGAGTATTGATGTTACCGCCGTAGTCCATGTGGCCCGAATCGTGGCCTTCAGAGGCATAGCCCTTGATCATGACGCGCTGCCCCAAGCCGTCAGTCGCAAGACTCACGCGTTTCACATCATCTGCGGTCTGGAGGAAGGGATGCGTTGCAGCCGAACCAAAATCGAAGGGAATGTGGGTAACGACCCACTTATGATTGTCGGCTGCGCCAGTGATCTCGGGAGTGATATCCGCATAGGCAACTGCGGCATCTTGCCAATCAACGCTTCCCGAAGAGTTCGCGTCTCCTGTGAAGACAAGTGTCGTGTAGGGGCGTTCTTCGTCCCCGATGGCGTCCGTCGCGGCCTCGGAGCGGTAGGTCCACTGACCGTTTTGCGCGATCAGAGTCTTGATGCCGTTTTGTTCGATGACCTGGCGCTTCCACCTGGAATTCCAGTTGTTTTCATAGCCGTGGGGCTGGTCATAGGTCGCGTTGGTCTCCATACCGACGGCGACCTTATTCGTGTTGACCATGAGGTAGGCGCTGGGTTGTTCGTAATAATCAGTGGGCGTCGAGGCAGTGATGCTGGCAAAAGTATCGTCAACACCCGCATAGGAATCGCCATTGGCCGCGCCTCGGGATACTCCCGTGATGCCGCATGCGTATGCTCCGCCTTGGTCTGCATTTACTGAGACGAGGCCGTGGCCGGGAATTTCCACCGTGTGCGCGCCGCTCATCTCAGTGATGCGGAAGGTCAAAGTCGGCCGCTTTGCCCCCTCCGTTCCTTGGGCGTGCGAGGTGATTTCCTGTACCTCGATCTCTGCTTTCATCGTGATCTCGCTGCCGACGAAAGTTACCGTATAGGCAACTTTCTGGTCGGACACGCGCTGCGCTTCAACAGTGTCGACGGTGTATTGGTTTCCGTCGATCGTGACCTGGTGAAGCGTTTCCGCGCGACCGCCAACGGGATTTCCCGCGAAGGTATATCCGGTCACCTGCGGGAATTCGTGCGAGACCGTTGCACGAAGTTGTCCCGCACTAATGGTCGTGGGCGCGTTGAGAACAACGGGGGTATCTGTTGCACCTTCAGTAGCATGTGCAACCGCTGATCCCGGAAGGGATAAGGCGAGCGCCCCCAGGATGGCCAGGGGTCGCCAAAAGACGCGTTTGTCTATCATCGTGTCGGGCTCCTTTGCCTAGACGTGACTCATCTATCTTCCAGCGAACATTCATTAAATGCAAGGAGTTTTTGAGAGGTATTTCTTCCACAGGGAGAACACAGCTTGTCCATAATCCCTACAGAAACCAGCAGTGAATTCTAGGGGCATGAACAAGAATGACTTCCCCACTCCGGCTACTCCTTCGGCCGATGACCTTGCCCGTTCCTTCGCTGCCCGCCAGCAGGCAGCCACCGCCCAGGCCGCTCACGCGAGCTCGGCCTCGGCCGAACACACTGCTCCTACCCAACGCAGCCGTCCCGCGAAGCGCCGCCGCAAGGGGCTGCGCAACGGAATCATTGCGGGCGCAACTGCGATCACGCTGGCTTTGGGTGGCACCACTGCGTGGGCTCTCAACCGCTACGTGATCGACCACGTTGAAGTTACCAGCGCTTCTTCGTACGAGGCCGCGCAGGGTAACGCGCAAACAACTTCTCTGAACACGGAAAGCGCAACAATCACCTCGGATACCTACACGAACGGAAACACCAAGATCTCCATCAAGCAGGTCCAGGATAACGGCGTTACCTACTACGTCGCCGATGTCCAGCTCTCCGATGCAACTGCGCTTCGTTCCGCTTTCGCGAATGATCAGTTCGGCGCGAACATCACGGATCTCGTTTCTTCGATTGCAACGGATAACAACGCTGTCTTCGCCATTAACGGCGACTACTACGGTTTCCGCTCGACGGGCATCGTGATCCGAAACGGAACGATCTACCGCGATAGCGGCGCTCGTCAGGGCCTGGCCATCTACAAGGACGGCACGATGAAGGTCTACGACGAAACTCAGACCAACGCGCAAACCCTGGTCAACGAGGGCGTGTGGCAGACCCTCTCCTTCGGTCCGGCTCTTTTGCAGGACGGTCAGGTGATCAGCGGAATCGACAATCTGGAGATTGATACCAACTTCGGTAATCACTCGATCCAGGGCAATCAGCCGCGTACTGCGATCGGAATCATCGACGACAACCACTTTGTTTTCGTCGTTGTGGATGGACGTTCTCGCACCTCAAGCGGCGTGACCATGAGCGGCCTTGCCGAAATCATGCAGAGCCTGGGCGCAAAGACTGCCTACAACCTCGACGGCGGCGGCTCATCTGAAATGTGGTTCAACGGCCAAGTCGTCAACAACCCCTCCAACGGTGGCGAACGCGCTACCTCCGACATCATCTACATCACGAAGGGAGCATGAGCGATGTACGTGTTAATTCCCGCTTACCAACCGGATGCACGATTGCCGCGTCTCATTCTTGAGCTGCACCGCGCAGATCCTTCCACAAAGATCGTTGTCGTTGACGACGGTTCCGGCGAAGAATACCGGGATATCTTTGATGCCTCGCGCACTGCGGGCGCGCACGTCATCTCCTACGAAGGTAACCGTGGTAAGGGATACGCGCTTCGGACGGGTTTCACCTACATTTACGATCGCGCCCAAAGCCTTGGAATCAGTGACTGCGTTGTGACTGCAGATGCCGATGGCCAACACACCCTGGTGGATATCTTCCGCGTGGGCCAGGCCTGCGCAACGTCCAATCAGACTGTTCTGGGCGTTCGCGAGTTCGTCGGTCATGTTCCGGCGCGTTCGAGGATTGGAAATAGCGCGACTTCTGGACTCTTCTGGCTTGCAACCGGCTGGAAGCTCAAGGACACCCAGACCGGACTCCGTGCCTTCCCGATTGAACTTTTGCCGACGTTGATCGATATCGAGGGCGATCGTTATGAGTACGAGCTCCGCGTCCTTTTGCAGCTTGCGAAGTACCGTCATCCGGTGACACAAATCCCGATTGAGACGATTTACGAGGCCGGCAACCCCACCTCTCACTTCCGTCCGCTGCAAGATTCCGCGCGAATTTGGGCCCCGCTCCTGAAGTTCGCTGCCTCTTCGGGAATTGCGACCATCATCGACTATGTTTTGGTTCTTCTCCTGAATGCGCTCACGGGTACTTTACTCTTCCCCGTTGTTGCTGCTCGTTTGGTCAGCGCTTCGGTGAACTTCACAATGAATCGTCACGTTTTCGAGGCCAAGGGAACCTCTCTGCTCCGCAGCGCTATGCGTTATGCTTCCCTTGCCCTTGCGGTCGTTGCCGGCTCCTACATCATGATTTCCGTGATGACGAGCGTGGGAGTGCCGCTATGGCTAGCAAAGATCATCGCTGACACGACGATGTACCTGGTGTCCTATTCCGCGCAAAGTCGCTATGTCTTCGCTCCGGAGAAAGATGCGAACGCGAGGCAAGAGAACACTCTTGATCACTCCGCTCCTGTCCAAGCGGCGGCTGTGGATCTGCAAGATTCCAAGCCCGAGGCCTCGCTTCCGACCCCGGCAACGCCCACACCGGCAGCTGTGCACTCATTACGCGCACGTACTGCAGCGGGTTCACATAACGATACATTTCGCTTGAGCCGCGCCTCCTAGAAGATGCCTCCGCGCTATCCTCAATGGCATAACTTTGGCTCATGTCTACGCACCAATTAAGGAGCACCCATGCGTATCGAGATTCTGAATACGCTTCCCGATTCTTCTCACGATCAGCTTCACGAGGCCTTCGACCGTTTGCTTCCGCAGCTGTCGTCCTCTGCGCAGCCCTTGTCCGTGGAGCAGATTGAGGAGCTTTTTGACCAAGAGTGCCTGCACCTGGTGTGCGCCGTTGATGATGAGGAGAAGATCGTGGGGATGCTCTCCCTGGTCGTCTTTGACATTCCAACGGGAAGGCGCGCGTGGATCGAAGATGTTGTGACAGATCAGGCCGCGCGTGGACAGGGCGTTGGTCAAAGTCTTGTGGAAGCCGCAGTGGATCACGCCAAGGCGTTGGGGGCTCGGACAGTCGATCTGACATCCCGGCCGACGCGAGAGGCGGCGAACCGCCTCTACCGTCGGGTTGGTTTCCTTCAGCGCGAAACCAACGTCTACAGGAAGTCGTTCTAACCGTGTAGACCCAGAATGTGGGGTGGGGCAGCTTAAGCTGCCCCACTTTTCTTTTAGAGAATCGTGTCGGAGATGACGTTCAGGATCCTCAGCAAGGTATCGCGGTCACTGCCGTCTACTGCGCTGAGAAGCCCGCTGCGGACTGCGCTTGCGAAGACACTATTAGCGGCCTCGTAGGCCTTGCGCCCCTCGGGGGTGAGGCACACAAGAACGGAACGTCGATCCGTTGACGATCCTTCTTTACTGATGAAGCCCTTTGCGACAAGACGGGAGATCGCGCGGCTGGTTCCAGAGCGCGTTAACGAGACAAGAGCCCCAAGCTCTCCAGAACGCATGGGTTGTTCTCCATTAGCAAGCTCATCGAGCATTTCAAACTCGATTAAAGCCAAAGGAGCGCTCTTGCTAATTTCGGAACCCAAGGCGCTCTGAACAGCACGCGTAACAGAACTCCACGCGTGCCAAAGCTCAGCTTCGCTCTCATCGAGGAGAGTCTCATTGCTTTGAGTAATCACCCTTTTAATCTATCAGCCTCAGAGAAATAAAACTACCCTCTGACCTGCGCAAATGAGCAAATAAACCGAACGGATTTTCATCGAATTATTACGAAGTAATATGATCTGACAACAACCGCATCTAAATAATTGAACAAAGTTGTTTGAGTGTCATCTCGCCTTTACTGAAACGAAGCGGGAACCAATATATGCGACTCAATATTTGCCATTGCACATATGTCCACCCGTTCCTGAATAAAATGTGCAGCGTAAAATGCAGGTATGACACCACGACTTGAGTCTAAAAATCCAGAACTCGACTCCAATACTCTTGATTATCTCCATTTCCTAGCTGATTCCCCAACGCCCTATCACGCGGCTTCCCTCGCCGCTCAGCGCCTCGAAGACGTGGGATTCACCCGCCAAAGCGAAACAGAACCTTGGGACGCAAGCCCCGGTGGACATGTTATGGTTCGCGGCGGAGCCGTCATGGCGTGGGTAGTTCCCCAGAACGTCACCGATGCGACAGGATTCCGAATCGTCGGAGCACACACAGACTCCCCCGCTTTCACCCTTAAGCCCTCACCTCAGACCACAACAAGCGACGGCTGGGGACAGATCGAGGTCGAAGTCTACGGCGGGATGATCATGAATTCCTGGCTCGATCGCGAACTATGCGTTGCGGGTCGACTGATCATGGCCTCGGGAGAAGAAATCCTGGTGCGTACTGCACCGCTGGCGCGCATTCCTCAGCTCGCGATCCACCTCAACCGAGGTGTCAACGAGTCTTTGCACCTCGACCCCCAGAAGCATCTGCACCCCGTATGGACGGTCGACACCCCCAGTGCCTCATTGATGGACACCATCGCCCGCGCTGCTGGTCTGGAAAACGCAGGCGAGGTCGTTTCTTTCGATCTGATCTGCACTCCCTCACAAGGTCCCGCAACCTTTGGTTCGGAGGCACAATTTGTTGCCGCTGGACGCCAGGACAATCTCTCTTCGGTCCATCCTGCATTAACGGCACTGGAAGACATCGCAGGAATGGGCATTCCTGAAGGCGGAGACATTATTGTCTTGTCGTGCTTCGACCATGAAGAAGTGGGTTCCGAATCGCGCACAGGCGCGGCCGGCCCGATCCTCGAAGACGTTTTGCGTCGCACTGCTTGGGCGCTTGGACGTGATGAAGACGGCTACGCGCGCATGATTGCTTCGTCTACGTGCGTGAGTGCCGATGCTGCGCACTCTGTGCACCCGAATTACCCCGAGGTGCACGATCCTTCGCATCACCCGGTCATGGGCCGCGGTCCGGTCGTCAAGATCAACGCGAAGCAGCGTTACGCAACGAACGGTGTGGGCATTGCTTTATGGAAGCGCGCATGCACACGTGCAGGAGTCTCTTCACAGGACTTCGTATCAAATAACGCCTCGCCCTGTGGAACAACGATTGGTCCAATCACTGCAACGCGTCTGGGTATCGAGACCGTTGACGTGGGTGTTGGATTGCTCTCTATGCACTCGGCTCGCGAGATGAGCCACGTCCAAGATCTTCTTGATCTTCGCAAGGTGTTGGCTGCCTACTGGCTTGGCGCCTGATTGATCTCAATGCCATGGTGCCCGGGTGAGTTCTCACCCGGGCACCACATTTTAGTTAAACGCAGCAGCGAGCTCGCCACTCAGTGCGCGCACAATCGTCCGCCTGAAGCGTTCATTCATCGGTGGAAGTTCATCGCCCCTGACAAAGGCAGCTTGAGTATTTTCCCCATCGGCCGGGAAAGGGTCTCCATCCTCCCACTCACAAGCAAATGCCAGGTCGAGATAGGTCGTTTGATCCCCATTCTCATAGATCACGGGGCCCACGACTTCCACGCTAATCAGACGCTGCGCCCGTGCCTTGCATGCCGTCTCTTCGAGGATTTCGCGAAGTGCGGCCTGAGCAGGCTCCTCTCCCGGATCGATAATCCCGGTTACCGGAGTCCACTGATGATTGTCTGCGCGTTGGACGACCAAAATCTCGACGGAAGCGGGTTCGATGGGAGCATTCCAATCGACACGAAGGCCATCGCGGCCTCGAAGAACCACCGCAGTGCAGCCCGACAGCCAGAGCGGGGAATTCCCCACATGCTTGCGGAGTTCAAGAATAAAGTCCGGTGTAGCCACTGATCCTCCTACTCACAGTGTCCAGATAAATGGCACTAAGAAAATCTTGACGATGATCGCGAAGGCGAACAATGTCGCGTACGCAGCCTCGATTCGTTCATCGGCCACGCGCGCATCGGCAGCCTGCAAAACTGCCGGCTGGCCCAAGAACCCAGCGACGGCACCCGCGCTACGAGGCGCAGACAAGCCCAGGAAGCGGCCCGCGATAGCCTGTGCGACGCAACAGGCTGCGACGATAATCAGCGCGAGGAGGGCTGCTTTCCACCCTTGGGGACTGGCCAATAGCTCGACGAAAGCAGGGCCAGCGTTGAGCCCCAGAGCCGCCAAGAAGAGCATGAGGCCAATGGACCGGATCGTGATGTTCGCCGAGGCCGGCAGGGTCCATACCAACGGGCCTGTGCGACGAAGCGCACCAAGGAGCATACCGACGATGAGTGGACCCGCAGCTGAGCCCAGCTGGAAGCTTGCTCCGCCAAACATGGGGAAGGGAATTGCTCCGAGTGCCATTCCTAGAACCATGCCAATTCCAAAGGCCATTCCATCGACTTCACTCACGCGGCGCTCGGAGTCGCCGAGGAAGCTCTGGACATTGTCGAGTTCTTCTTGAGGGACAACGACTGCCGCATGATCACCAAGATTGAGCTTGAGGTCATCACTGGCGAGCAGGTCCAAATCGCCACGTCGAACTCGCGTAATAGCCGCACCAAATCGGGTGGCCATATTGAGTTCTGCAATCGATCGTCCAGCTACGTCTGGGCTGGAAACGACGATGCGTTCGAAGGCCACGTCTGAACGATCATCGGCCAAGTGTGCCTCGGTTTGGACTCCAAGTTGCTCGACAACTTCTGCAATTGCCGAAGAGCCGCCAACGAGAACGACCAGATCTCCCTTGCGCAGTTCTTCACCGGGAATCAGAACTCGCGTACGTCCCTCGCGCTGCAGGTAGGACATGCGAACGCGTCCTTCTCGCCAGGCGGGGATCTTTCGGGTTGCTGCAGCCCGCTCAACGCAGACGGTTACCGCGTCTAATCCCGCACCCGCGAGCGAAGGAGTGTCTTTTTCGCCGAGCCACTTGCGCGTCACTGTCATCGTGACGACGATGATGCCGACGATCACACCAATGGGGTACCCGAAAGCGTAGCCCACTGCAGCATCCGGGCTTCCACTGACTCGCGTCGCTGCGTCGAGTGCAGGGGCCGCGGTCAGTGCGCCCGTGTACAAGCCAGTGACGAGGCCTTTGCCCAGTCCCAGGAAATGGCCGCCCGCCCAGGCAATGACAGCTCCAACGATACAGATAATGGTCGCAGAGCCCAAGAGAGAACTCTGGCGCCGCAGATCAGTGAAGAATGTCGATCCTGCGGCAATACCCACGGTGTAAACGAAGAAGGCCAATCCAATTTGTTGAATAATTGCAGTCCCATGCCCTGCCTCGGGGCTATATGCAGAGACCAGGAGACCAACAAAGAGAGCCCCGGCTGCACCGAAGCGGAAGGGCCCGACACGAATCGCCCCTAAGATAGCTCCGAGTCCAACGACAAGGAAAAGAGTCAGAAGATGGTTCTGTGCGAGGAATTGGGCCATAAGGACTAAGGGTAGCTTCCAGCGGAGAGGAAACCCAGAATATTGCGGGAAAAGAGTAGATACAGTGGCGAGTAAGACACTCTCACGCCCAGAATGCTCACAGTATTTACACAGCATGTTACCGTTCAATAAAGGGCGACGTATAGGAAGGATCCCGCCATGACAAATCCGCAGCCGGGTTGGTACCGCGATCCCTCGAACTCCTCCCAGCTGAGATGGTGGGACGGATCGCAGTGGACCAGCTATACACAGGCAGCAACCGGTGCCACAAGCGGCACTACCGCCGCTAGTAGAGTTACAACCTCGTCATCCGCTTACAGCGCTGTGCCCGCTTACCCCTCAGCTTCAACGACCGGCTCTGCACAGGCGCAGTACCCATCTGCTCAGGCTCCAAGTGCTCAGCCTCAAGCACCGTTTGCTCAGGCGCGTCCTGCGTCCGCACCAGCCCAAGCACCTCTCGTGCAGCCTCAGGCGCCCTTTGCGCAAGCGCGTCCTTCTTCCGCGCCAGCCCAAGCACCCCTGGCTCAACCTCAAGCACCTCTCGCACAGGCTCGCCCCACGCCCACGCCAGCCGTCCAAGCGCCTTCCGCACAGCCCCAGCCTCGTTACAGCGGCGCACCCCAGGCGAGCGTTCCTGCCGCCCCTCAAGTGGGCTACTCAGCGGCGCCAACGCGGCCTTCCTACGCCTCGGCAACGCAGTCGGCGTACGGGTCGAGCAGCACATCTAGCTTCCCCGGCGTACCCGCTGCCCCCATGGCGCCGGCTCGCCCTGCGACGCCCGCAAAGCCGAAGAAACCCTCCGCATGGACAGGTAAGCAAAAGTTCCTCACCGTCATGTATGTGCTTTTGACGGTCGCTTTTACCGCTTCTGGCTTCGCGCTCATGGATTCTGCGCAGCACAATCAGGACCGCGCTTCTATCCTTGACGCTCAAGTTCAGCCACTGCGTCAAAGTGTCGCGGAACAGCAAAAGAAGCTTGACGCATTGAACAAACAGCTGGAAGGGTCGGGCAAGTGAGCAGCATAAATCCCCAGGCAACAGGTGAATCCGCTGAATCCGAGAAGCCGCAGGAAACGAAGACTCCCTCTTCGAAGATGCCGAAGCGTGTTGTGAGAATTACCGCGGCACTATGCGCTATCAGCTTGATTTGGGTAGTTGTCACACTGGTTCAAGCCCTTGTCGCTTACCATAAGGTCAGCTCCCTGAGTTCAGAGACCAGTGACCTTCAGTCGCAGTCAGCCTCGATTGAGCAACAACTCACCGAAACGCAGCAGAAAGCAGCCACGACTCGAGTTCAGCCGTGGTGCGATTCGGTAACCCCCGCATCTGCCAGTGATGCAGGCAAGATCCAAGACCTCCTCAAACAGTTGAAGACCGTTGATCCGAAGGGTGAATACGCGCAACAAGTCTGCCCCAACAAGGTCAAGGCATTCACCATTAATGCGGATTACTCCAAGCTCCAGGCCTCCTTGGAAGACATCAGCGTCAAGTGCGAAGCTGACGGCAACCACGTGAGGATTTCGGGCGAACTCAAAAAGTACAAGGGCCCGAAGGAAGCAACGAGCTCAATGAAGAAGTCGAACCTCACCCTCACGATCACTTCATCGCTTGAAGGAACCACTGATACTGCGACAACACAAGCGAAGATTGAGGGAATCAATCCGGGTGAATCAAAGCAATTCAAGGCAGAAGCTGATCTTCCTGCGAAGGCATTGACCTGCCGAGTATCCGCGGTGTCCTGGTGGCCCGCTGATTTGAAGTAAGGACGACATCGCTTCCTGGGCGGCATCTTTATGATGCCGCCCAGAATAGTTGTGGGGGGAGTGCAATACGCACACCCCCCACAACTTATTGGAAACTGAAAAGCGCTTAATGCGCGTTCTCCTAGTTCCTCGCGATGGCCTCGCGCACCAAAGGAATCAGTGCCTCACGCGAGGGATCCAATGCCTCGGCGCGAAATTGTTCACGATCGGCGCGCTCAAAGGAAGCAGCAGTGTCTGCGTCCTGATCCTTGGGGATCGAGAAACCGAAGACAATGACGTCAACGACACTACGGATCGGGATCCGGTTTGCTTCTGCGGAGTCATTGACGCTCCCCAGAGCCTCGAGATAGAAGATCGAGAGGATCTCACCCATGATGTTTGTCGGCAGAAGCGGCTTGCGCCCCATACGTTCGAGAGCAGACTCCAGCATGCCGGTAACAAAATCGGCCAGCTGGTTGCGCTGACTTCCCGGAATGCCGCTCGCCTCGGGGTTACGCATCTGGAAAAGACGGTATTCCATGAGGAGGATGTAAGCGGTGCGCCCCTGAGTTGCCAGGCTTTCCAGGGTCCCAACGATACTGTCGAGGTCCAGCGGGCCTTCGATTGAATCAAAAGCCTGCGTCATTTCGGTGAGAAGCTGTGTCGAATACGCGATAAAAGCATCCTCAAGGAGCTCATTCATATTCGAGTAGTTCGAATAGAATGCACCACGGGTATAGCCCGCACGACCAACAACTTCATCAATTTTTGTTCCCGCAAAACCACGTTCAACAAGAATGTCCACTGCTGCGTCAACGAGGCGTGAGCGCGTGAGTGCACGGGCCCTACTTTCGCCCTCCGCGCGTTTCTTAGTCACAGCCACCTCCATGAGTAAAGAATTACTGGGCACAGCATAGTCACTTTTTCGTTGATTTTCTCAGCCAAAATCACAGTTTTAGACGTTTCTTCGGCATTTAGTAAAGGGATGAAAAGTAATTTCAACGGCCGAAGAACATATTATGTCTTTAAGATCATAAAAAATTTATGGAGTATTCATCATGGCCCCCAGCATTCGGCACTTGCACTTGCTTTCCGGACACACCATTCCCCAATTCGGCTTTGGAACATACAAGCTCGTCGGCGAGGACGCTTATCACGGGGTCCTCGATGCGCTTGAGATTGGCTACCGCCACATCGACACCGCGCAAATGTACGGAAACGAGGCCGAGGTTGGACGCGCCATCGCGGACAGCCCTGTGGCGCGCGAGGAAATTTTCGTGACCTCGAAGCTCAATAATCCCAACCATGAGCCCGATGTTGCGCGCGCCAGCCTCGAGCGTTCTTTGGAGGAACTGCAGCTGGACTACTTGGACTTGTTCTTGATCCACTGGCCTCTTCCCATGCACTACGGCGGCGACATTATGCCCACGTGGCGAGCGATGGAGTCTTTTGTCCGTGAGGGGATGGTGCGTTCCATTGGTGTTTCGAATTTCGAGGCAGACCACCTTCAGCCGATCCTCGATGCCTGCGAGGTCCCGCCCTCCATCAACCAGATCGAGTCGCATCCTTACTTCGCCAACCGCGAGCTACACCGTTTCAATGCTCGCTACGGGATCATTACCGAGGCCTGGGCTCCCCTGGCACGCGGGGCTGTCCTTTCCGACCCCGTCATTGTCGATATCGCGCGCCAATTCGGTGTGCAAGAATCGCAAGTTGTTCTCCGCTGGGCAATTCAACGAGGCGACGTCGTTTTCCCGAAAGCGTCCTCACATGAACGGCGCGCGGAAAACTTCGCCATTACAGGCTTTGAATTGGACGCGGATCAGATGCGCAGGATTGACGAACTGGATCGCGGAGAGGAAGGTCGCACGGGGCCTCGTCCCGATGAGATGGACCGAATGTAGCGCTTTCGCTTCAGGCGCAACTCATATCGTTTTTGGATATGAGACAGGCACAGATTGTGGGCGTGCCGCTGGGCTATCGTGAAGACATGACTCATGTTTCTACGACTGACTTGGACCGAGTTCTTGCTTCTCTCGATCCTCAGCCCAGCGGCACCTATGTCTTCTCTCTGGTCGACGAGATTCCTCAGGGGGTCGATTTCTTCGCCGTGATCCGCGACGAGGATGGCTACACCGTGGTCGTTGAGCAAGAGATTGCCCGTGAAGCAGGCATCAATGCCGATGAACTGTACACGCGAATCGACTTGGGTTCTTCCACAGAGCTTGCCGCAATCGGAATTACTGCGTCGATTGCGCAAATCCTTGCTGCGCGTTCGATTACCGCGAATTTCATTGCATGCCGTCGCCACGACCATCTCTTTGTTCAGCCTGATCGCGCCCAAGAGGCCAGCGCTTTGCTTGAGGATCTTGGCCGTCGCGCAAAGGGCTGGCTGCCCGCCTGAAATTCATTTTTCGGACACACGCACACGCGTTTTCGGCCTAAAGTAGAAGCATGGCTGTACTACCTACGGGGAGCGACGAAGCGATCCTCCGTCTTTCTGACGGGACGGTCAAACAGCGCAACCTTTTAACTGGAACTGAAGTGTGGACGGTTCCGGGTCGGGCTCACCGCCCTCTGACTCGCCCGGGTTCGCCTGCCCCTATCATCGATCACGATTTAGATGGGCATCACTGCGCCTTCTGCTCGGGTCGGTACCTGGAAACCCCTCCCGAGAAGGCGCGCATTGTCCGCACGGGCGAGGGTGAATGGGAAACTCTCCACGGCCTCGGCGCTGAGGAACTTGGGGATACCGTTGCGGAATTTCGGCGGATTCCCAACCTTTTTGAAATCGTTTCGTATAACTATTGGCACCTCAACCACGGTCATGTTCCTTCCGAGGCCGAGCGACGTCGGATGGCAGAATACTTGGCATCTCCTCAGGGCTACGATCACGTGATGAATGTGGTTCGTGCGCGCTTCTTGGCCTCGGGTGGGAGCGCCGAGGAGTTTGAGGAGCTGTCGGATTCGGAGAAGCTTACCCAGGCGAATGGGTTCTTTTCGGGCGGGCACGATCTGATTGTTGGGCGACGTCACTTCATTGATGGGGCAAAGGATACGTCCCAATTGGCTTCGGCTGGGACGCTGACGCCCGAGGAACACTTCCAGTACATGTCAATGACCGTGCGAGCGATGCGGGACCTGTACGACTTGGATCCTGCCGTGAAGTACGTGGTGGCTTTCCAGAACTGGCTCAAGCCCGCGGGCGCGTCTTTTGATCACTTGCACAAGCAGCTTGTGGCGATTGATGAGTTCTCGACGCAGACGCATGACGAGATTGAGCGCGTGCGAACCTATCCGGGGATCTATGACGAGCTCTTGAAGATCGCCGCGACCCGTGGGCTGATTTTGGCACAAAACGATCACGCCGTGGCGATGGCTGGGTTTGGGCATCGCTATCCGTCCTTGGCGATTTGGCCACTTTACGCGCCGGCTGAGCCTTGGGAGTACTCCCCCGAGCAATTACGAGGCATCAGCGACCTTGTGCACGCGATGCACGCGGCGACGGGCGCGGAGGTACCGTGTAACGAGGAGTGGTACTACCGGCCCCCGAGTTCGTCGATTCCTATGCGCATGAGGATCTTGATCAAGTGGAGGATCTCCACGATCGCCGGTTTTGAGGGCGGGACAAGGATTTACCTCAATACGATTGATCCATGGTCTGTGCACCAGCGGATGCTGGAACGCCTGGTTGTCATGCGCGATGAATGTTCGATCGCGCCGATGAAGCTGGGTGAGGAGTGTAAGGTCACGCCGCTGCTGCTGAGGTAAGGGCTCGGGCGGGTTGTCGGCGTTCGTTTGCTGTTTGTGCACGGTCAAGATGATCGACTTCCCGGTTTTTCGGGCATGACAAAGGCGAGAGACCCGAGGCCTGCCCGGGGTAACTGGTGGGCTGGCTGGCTTCTCTCGCCTTATACAAATGTCGGGCCTTCGGCCTCCGCTTTCTCTTGGCCACTTATTTCAGGCTCGCGGGGGGTACCAACCCGACAGGACCGAGTGTAACAGGGATTTATCAGGAAAGCTAGGCTTGGCTTGCCCTGTATGCACACCAAGAAACCGCGTGGAAATTGTTTGGGCGGCAAGCAGCAGTGAGACAACATTGATTTGTAGCCCCGCGCGTGCGGGGAAAATGAAGAGGGGGAATTAGGCGTTCTGCCTGTCGTACAGGCAGTCCTCCCAGTACTCCCGGATCAGTTCTTCGTCGTACCCCCTTACAAGGCCGTCGATTAGTTTTTCCGGGATGTCTGCTCCGTAAATGATGAGGTCTCCGATGATTTTCATCGTGAGCGATTCGTCCTCGGCTATTTCAAGAAGGAACTTACTCTCCTCATTTTCGAGAACGGGAATAGGAAGGATGCTGTCTGCATATTTGATAAGGTCTTCGACCGTATACATTGCCTCAGTCATGATCAATCCCTCACTCAACTGGTGTCAATTTACCATTTGATGCGCGAAGTACGCCTACGCCTCCAATGGGATGTGTAGTGATTGTTGCGCCCTTTGTCGCGTGTTTGCCTCTCACGCTTATCTGCGTAGCCACTT
The DNA here is from genome assembly GCA_963540435.1 of uncultured Actinomyces sp. GTDB lineage: Bacteria > Actinomycetota > Actinomycetes > Actinomycetales > Actinomycetaceae > Pauljensenia. The sequence continues at coordinate 9,139 of CAUTOM010000019.1, read as the reverse complement.
GCACTCCATTAACTGTGCTGTATGCGTAAATTCGGCGCCCTTGTTGCGTAATCCTAAGAGACGTCGGATTGGTAATTGTTAGAAACGCGGCCCTGATAATGTCGGTGTCGCTCCAGGTTCTTGGGAAGGCGATTTGTCCTGTCCTCATTTCGCGTTCTGCTTGCCTGTATGAGTGTCCGCTCGTGCGCTTCCCGTTTGCTTTTGTTGTCCCGTACAGAATGTGGTCAATCACCGCCTGCGTTGGGTTCATCCCCGCGCGTGCGGGGAAAACAAGAAGCGACACAAGTGCCACGTGTGCTCATAGAACTCACCCAAGATGACATTGCGGCTAGTGCATTTCGAGCCATCACAACCTCCTGCATTCGAAATACAGTCGATCTTGCTCAACGATTCAGCATCACTACGATTCACCGGGTATGACAAAGGCGAGAGACCCGAGGCCTGCCCGAAAAACGGTGGGCTGGCTGGCTTCCCTCGCCTTATACAAATGTCGGGCCTTCAGCCCCCGCGTTGAATCGTGCTGTTATTTCAAGCCTGGCGGAGGGTACCAACCCGACAAGGTCAAGCGTAACAGGGACCGATCGGGAAAGCTAGGTTTGGCTTGCAATCAAAACACTGCGGACGTTCTGCCCAATAAAAAACTTGTGGCCCCAACATCAGTTGGGGCCACAAGCCTAAACGCGGTAGCGCAGGGATTTGAACCCTGGGTGGCTGTTACACCACACAGCATTTCGAGTGCTGCACCTTCGGCCGCTCGGACACGCTACCTCGGCACCCCACAATAGCGGATCTGGCAGGATCGGGCAATTCCACGCCAAGATTGACGAAGCGACCTAGACTGACGACATGGCAAAACGGCGTATCGATCCAGCAGAAGGCCACACCGCACTCCTCACGTGGTACCGCGCCCCCGAAAGCGCCTCGCGCGCAACTCTCTTCACCGCCGTACGCTACACGCTCGAAGAAATCGCAGCCCTACACCCCGGCCGCTCCGTCGAACTCCGCGTCCCCCCGACAGGCGCCACTCAAATCCTCCCAGGAACAACTCACCGCCGAGGGACTCCCCCGGCGGTGATCGAAATGTCACCAGAAACCTGGCTCAAACTGGCATGCGGAATGCTGGATTGGAATGATGCGCTCTCCCACGGGGACCTTCAGGCCTCGGGACAGCGCACCGATCTTTCCACGTATCTTCCGCTATTTTCTAATTTGCGATAGCCGGCTGATCAAGATCCGACAGGATCTGCGACGCGGCTTCAACCGGCGCAAACCACTTATTCGTCTTGTTCACCACGCCACGCTGAGCAACCGCCGCAATAGCTGCAGAAACCGCAGCAAAAGCAACAACAGAGACCAAGGACGCAGTGCCGTCATCATCCTGAGGTGCGGCCTGACCGGTCACAGCCTTCCACCCCAGCTCCGCGACCTTTCCGGCCACGAAACCGACGGCCAGCGACAGCCCTGCGGTAATAAGTTTCTGACTGAGACTGCTTCCCATGATGACTCCTTGCATCAGATCGCATCGAACACTCGATACCAACATTTTGCCCTATTGACGCGCGAATATCTCACCTTCTATGCACTATTGCTTAGACTGGTACGGTGCGAAAGACCAAGACCGCCTCCCCGACCGCCCAACGCTCAGCAAACCTGCGCCGCCTCAGCATCACGCTCCTTGGCGCGCTAGCCCTTAGCGCTTGCTCTCCCTCCATCCCACAGGGAGCCCAATGGACTGACGATCCTTTCCGCACAGACTCAACATCTTCGGCTCAGGGGACCGCGGCCTCGGCAATGAAGAACCGCGCAACCACAGGCAATACGGACGGAATTCCGCGAGGAAGTGGAACCCTGCGCATTGCTTACGCTCCCGGCTGGCAGCTCCCCGCCGACTATATCTCGGCCTTCGAGGCCGCAAGCGGCTACACCATTGATCAATTCCCCGCGTCCTCTATTTCATCTTCTCTCGATGCCGATATCCTCTTCGGCATTGATTCGGCCACGGCCGCTTCCCTGGGCGCGACGACATCCCCCATGACAATCGGCAACGACCCGATCTGCGCATACGCGGATCGCTCATGGTTTTCCGCAAACCGTAAGGCCTTGCCGAACTCTCTAGCGGAGCTCTCGTCCTCAACGTACGCGCCGCTCACCGCGCTTCCCCCCGAGAACTCACCAATCGGAAGCCAATACATGGCCAACGCCCAGAAGGCTCTTGGCGCGAACTTCGAGGACTGGGCAGCCGACCTGCGCGAATCGGGAAGCTTCTCATCTTCGACCGGTGATGCGCTGGGACAGTGGAGTGTCACGATCCCCGCCGACCGCGCCTCGGTCATCTCCGAGGCCGAGTCCGCACAAGGCTCTCACGCGCGCCCAATCCTCGTGTGGGATGCGCGCCTAGCAGTTGCCGCGGCCTCGAACACGGGCACGGAGAGCCGCGCCCAAGCAATCCCGGGATCGTGCGTTTCCCGTGAGGTACTGGCCACTCCCCTACCGGCTTCCACTCATGCCGAGGCCGTGGATTCCTTCCGAGCTTTCCTTTCCTCGCAACTGGGCAAGGACTCGGCTGCATACGCTGGCTTAGCGTATAACGAAGGGATTGCAGCGGATTCGCGTGCAGCCTGGTTTATGGCGCCAGCAGACTAAGACGCTTTTCAGTCGGCAAGCTCAAGAGCTGCTGCAATTCGATCCCGTTTGCGTTCGCGCACCCACTGATGACATGCCCTGGCCGACAAGGCAAGAAGCGCCAGAACGTTGAGCGATGAGCCGATCAGTGTCATCAGCAAGATATGGCTGGTTCCAGAGTGGGCGATATCGGCTACGGCGACAAGAATGTTTAAGCTCAGAGCGGTCATCAAAATGATTCGAGCGCGAGGGTGTCCCTGCCATGTGAGTGCGGCAGTTACGATCACCAGACCAACCAGAATGACAGAAACAAGACCAACCGTCAGACGCAGCGCAAGGAGATTAATCTGCGATTCTGCGAGCTCATCAAGGGCTCCGACATTGATCGCGGCATACTTCCAGGGGCTTCGTAAAATGAGCACCGCATTGATAACCTCGGTCAGAACCATGCACGCTACCAGCATCATTCCTACGATCAACTGAGTGGGGCGCCGGCGGTGTGCCTGCGTGTCAACGACGTGGGCGTCAGCAATTTGAACCGTGTCTTCGTCGTCAGCTTCAACGTCGGTAACATCGAGAAGATAGAGATCGCCGTCGGTGACGACTCGGTCACCGCCACCGTTTTTATCGTGATAGGCACTGAAGAAATCAGGCAAGATTTCCACGCGTGCGTCCTCGCAGGCATAGAGAACATCATCGACAATGTAGTTGCGCTCGATATCGATATCCGCATCGATCTTGTGAGTGATTTGGAAGGTGAGCAGGCTCAGGCCAATTGCCCGGTCGAAGGTACCCGCGGCAAGCCACTCGACCCTTCTACCACCGGGGAGGACCCATCCTTGAGGGGTGCGCCAAAAACGCACATGGTGACGCTCCGAAGACTTCCCCGGAACTGTTTTTTGATAGGCAAAATGCTGCTTTCGCCCGAAGAGCACCAGGTTTGATACCGGCGCCGAATCATAGTGCTGGCGAGTGAGCCACGAACGGATCACCCGGAGCACGCTTCTGGGGCTGATGGGGTCGGCTCGCACCCAACCCGCAGCAGTCATCGCCGCGTGAATATCGACCTCGCTACCCAGTAGTGCCAGATTCACCGGATCACCCAGCAAGCCATCAGCAGTCCTGGTCCGCCCAATGAAATAGTCAGGGACATAGAGCCACGTGAGAAGTTGATGAAGTCGCGGAAGCGCGAGGTAGGCAGTCACTCCCCAGGAGATGACGAACCACGCGATTGCAGTGGGCTTGAGGCGAATAGAACCCGCCAAAAACACGTATGCGAGCCACAGGGTTGCGATTCCGGAGAAAATAAAGAAGAGCGCATCAACGACGTCATCAAAGCCCCAGTCACGTTCTTGAAGGAAATCAAGCTTTTCCGAGGCGTGCTGGTAGACGGGTGGATGCTGTGGGCGAGGACGCTCCACACGCGGGCATACGCTGTGCTCAGCCCCCGGCTTTTCCGAGGCCTCAGGCAGTGTGTCGCTCATGTCCCATCCTCAGTGCAAGAAGTATTCCTTCATCAGCTTAACCCAGATGGATCTTAAGATTGAGGGCGCCTGAAAGTGAGTCAACAGGCGCCCTCTGGAGACGCAGTATGTCAGGGGTTTTCACGTCTCCAGCACTCACGTTACCGCGAGCGCTAGTCGGACTGAACGTTTTCATGCCCTTGAGTTCGATGCGAATTTTCCGCAGATTTCCGCCACTTTCGAGCGAAACGACAACCGTGTCCACCTCACTTAAACACCGCCGCTACCATTCCTAGCTTCCGTGCTCCACCCACTTAAAACTGGATGCAAAAAGACCCCCAACACCATTTAAGGACTTTAGTCCCATTTATGGCATTGGGGGGGCGCCTATCTCAGGCGTGACGACGAATAAACTCCGCGAAGGCCTCGATAGCTGACTTCACGAAAGCCTGCGTTCCAGCGTCAACAAAACGACCATCCTCACCAAAGGAATCCGCATTTGCCTGAAGGAACATCTCAGGTTGGGTCATGTTCAGCGGATTAAAGAAAGAGAGGGTTTGGCGCACAGCCGCCTGCCCAAGCGCAGCGCCGGTTGCACCCATGGAGGCACCAACGACATACAGGGGCTTACCGCCGATCGGGTTCGATCCCCACGGACGTCCCATCCAATCGATGGCATTCTTCAAACCGCCTGGGATCGAGCGATCATATTCGGGGCTCGCAATAAGGATTGCATCGGCGTCTTCAAGGATCTTCTTGAATTCGGTAGCCGCCTGCGGGTAATCCGCCTCAAGATCGGTACTATACAAAGGGAACTGAGCGAAGTTCGCCTCGACGAATTCCAAATCTTCGGGAGCATCGGCGATCATCGCATGGACGAGCTTGCGGTTAATCGATGTGGAGGACAGAGAACCAACAATGTAAGCGACCTTGTATGTCATGGACCGAACCTTTCATCACTGAGCCGCATCTTCAGCAGCACTAAAAATCTCAACCCGGTCAGCGGTTCAACTATTCCCTATTGAGACCTAAGTCACTAATCGCCTTTACCAGGCGCCGTTTCCCCCCGTGCCGCGCTTGCGATCTTGTTCCTTGCGACCATCTTGGTCACCCTTTTCTATACGGCGCTGCATTTCCTCGCGCTTCTTGCGCTGCTCATCAGTCTCGCCGTCATAAGGATCCTTCTGTTTGTCAGTCTGCTGATCCTTGTCGTCTTTATTGTCCTTATTCTGATCGTCCTTATTCTGATCCTGGTTGTTGTCTTTATTCTTTTCGTCCTTGTTGTCCTTGTTGTCTTTGTTGTCCTTATTGTCCTGATTGTCCTTGTTATCGGACTTTTCAGCCTGCTCTTGCTTTTGCTTCGCACGATCATGCGCCTTATCAGCATCAGCTCCGCCACCCTGGCCCTGCTGGTTTTGCTGATTCTGCGTCGAGGACGTCGACTGACAGGGGGAAACAACCTCCCCCATTTCCTTGTAGAGGTCTGCCGCACGAGCACGGTCGCTCGCCATCGCAGCGTCACCCTGTTTTTCCAATCCGAGCGCAAGGTTCATTCGCACGGTGCACTCATAGGAATAGGTTTCAATGCGCCCATCCTCAACCTGTCGCGCCTTGGGAACACGGTCCCACGCGGTACGCAGTTGCTCCACACCCGAATCGATGTGGTCGAGCCGAAGATCTTCGGTACCCGCATTGTAGTGCGCAACCCAGCTCGCCGGACCCAGATCCCCCCAGTAGATCTGACGAGAATAGGAGCTCAGCGCAGCCTCATGATTGCCTGCACGCGCAGTCCTACCCGTCGTCCATGCCCACAGGGGAAGCGAAACCATATAAATTCCGACCGCAAGTGCAAGGACAACGACAGGCATTGACCACCACAGCGGGCGCAGGAGTTTTCCGTTGCGCGGACGACGCGCGTTGCGTTGCGCCCGCTCCGCGGAGGCTGGCCTTGCGCTCGGGATTTCCTCTGACGAGGCCTCGCCACCGTTCTGCGCACCCGCAGGCGGCTGGTAGAAGCCCTCGGGACGCTCCTCTACACGAGCTGTCGATCGATGTTTAAATCGCACGGGTCCTCCTGAGGGCGTGAACGCGGCCGGCAAAAATGGCGGCTTCCCATGCCATGAGCACGGTGAGAACCAGCGCCGAGGGCCAGAGAATATAGCGAGAGGTTTGAATCATATCGCGACTATCCGCAATATTACGGGCGTTCGAAACAGACGAATTGGCAGCATTTCGGATTGCTGAGTCACTGGGAGAACGCACCATATCGACACCGAGCTGGGATGCAATCTGGTTGAGCTTCGCAACGTCAATCTTTGAGATCGCATCAGGAGTTCCAGCCTGAGTGTAGTCCTTGATGTACTCAGGAGTCTTCGAATTTTCTTGCCCCAAGGCGGAGACCTTCATGCGACCGCCTTTCTCGGTCCCATAGCCAATGACGAGGCCGCCTGAAAGCTCGGGTTGTACCTTCTTCCAGTCATCTGACTCACCCGCGCCCGCGCCGCGCCATGCATCACTGTTGGAGGTCTCCCCATCGGTAAAGAGGAAAAGGACGCGAGTATTCTCCGGGTGCTTCTTCGCGGCAGCCTGCATTTCCTCAGCGAGGTAGGCCGCCGGACGGTCCGGAGAAGAACCCCGAGAGGTGGAACTTACTTCATGCGTCAGCGTGCTCATGAAAGAGCGAACCGCACCAAGGTCAGTGGTCAGCGGAAGTCCGGTATCGGCCTCGGAATCCCAGGTCACGATACGGTAGCGAGCACCCGGGGCGGCATTGAGAATGGTCTCGACATCGTGACGCACACCGTCTAGACGAGGCTTTGAACCATCCCAGTCCTCAGCCGCCATTGACCCTGTGCGGTCAATCGCGAGCCACACTTCAACATTGGTTGTGACTTTTTGTGCTTCTCCAGGAATCGAAGGACCCACCAAAATCGATAAAAGAGCGAGGGAAATTCCACCTCGTCTGACCAGATCAGAAGTCCTGAAGGGTTGATGACGACGGGCGCTCCACCAGGAGAAAAATAGGCATGCCACAGTTATCACAACGACGAGATAAACCGGCATGAGCGGTCGGAAGGAGAGTGACAATATTCCTCCTGGGATCGGATCAAACACTGGCAAGTATAGTGGCCAACTCACATTCAGCAGATAGAACATCTATTTGACGACTGAAGCGATACGTATGTAAATTTAAATCCGCAGCACAGTGTCCTAAACACATAATCACCAGGAAATTCGAGGCAAAATGAAAACGCTCTCAAAGATTGCAACTGGTTCACTTGGACTAACGCTCCTCTTCTCTTCCCTCACTGCCGTAGGCGCAAACGCCGTCGAGGCAGGCGCTGATGGACAAATCAACGGCGACCGTAGCTCCGGCTGTGTTGTCGACTGGACAGCACGCGCAATGCTCGATGAGAACATGAACAACATCCCCCAGGGACTGCGTGCCGGCCCCTACGCCACTTCGGGTTTCATGGAGAGCGTTCACCCTCGCCACGGCAGCCAGGCCATTCTTGAAAACCACCACTGGTTTAACGGAAACCTGAATCTTCAGTACTGGCGCATTCCGATCGGTGCCAACTACGAAATCCTCCCCGGCGCTGAGCTGACGGTTGACCTTCCTGACGATATGACGAACATTCAGTTCTTCGGAGATCTGAGCTCGCAGGTTGTCGACGGCGATGTTGATCGCTTCATGCGGAGCCAAACTTTCGGTGCACTTGCGTCGAACCTGCACTGGGACATCGTTCCGACCGCAACCCAGACGGACGCCGCACGCAACATCTGGACCCTCAAGTTCAACCAGGGTCTCCCCCTGGGACATGCAGCTGTCATCGAATTTGTTGGAAGCGGTGATCACACCAAGCACTACGAGGCGACGTCTCATCTGAGCGGCCTGCGCGCCACCGACGAAAACGGCAATGCTTGCAGCCCCGTCCCCGCGCCTTCGCTCACCGTCGGCCACTGCCAGGCGGGACTAGTTGGCCGTACTGTCTTCTCCCCCTACTCGCAGGATATTGATCGCCGTGAGAAGTACGCCGATAGCTGGGAGGGTACCGGCCAGCTCTGGGGCGAAGTTGGAGCAGACGGCTGGGATCCCTCACGCCAATACTCCGACGCAGCTGGCGCAACGCGTCGCATGCGCTTCTACGCCGCAACCAAGCGTGAACTGAAGAACGCAACAATGACCGTGAGCGCGCCCCAGGGTGCGACCTTCGACGAGGCCTCGATCGCCTCTGTGCTGGCCCCTGGCGCTGGCCAGCTTGTTGCTAACGGCTACTCACAGTCGGTGACGGGATTTTCCAACCCAACCGTGAGCGCGGATAAGAAGACGTTGACCCTCACCGTTGAAGATATGCCCGAGAACTCTTCCTTGAGCGTTGAGGTGAACGTTGTGCTCACCGGCGAGAAGGCACTCCAGACCCCGACCTCGAAGCCCATGGTCTTCTTCCACACCTTGGTTGGTTCCATCCCCGGATGCGAGGCTACGCCGACCACCCCGGCAACCACGCCTTCCACTCCGGCAACTCAGCCCACTCCTGAGCAGCCTCAGAACCCCAAGAAGCCCGCTCCCCTGGCACACACCGGAGCTGCAGGATCGTTGCTCGTGGGACTGGCAGGAATGAGCCTCTTTGCAGGCATGCTGGCACTCAAGCGTCGCCGCGCATGATCTAATTCGACAATAGGTGTTGGGGGCCGCAGCAATCGCTGCGGCCCCCACATTTTTGTATCTATACCCAGGCTGAGCATGCCCGCACCCACGCGAGCGTGCTCACATCGGGAGGCTACAGCCTCGTCACTCCTAATAGCCCAAGGAAGGAAAGAATAGCGACGGCGAGCCAGCCCGCGGGAGTTCCCACGCGATCTGTGACGGTTACGCGCGCATCCCCGTCGATCTCGTTGACTTGCTTAGCCTCGATGTCCTTAATAATCGAATCCACTGTGCCCGAACTTGTCATCTGGTAGAGGCTTCCCCCGGTCGACTCGACCTGGTTCTTCATATCCTCGCCATCCGTCCCCAGGTAATTACCGGGGAATAGGCCAATGACCTCAAC
>CAUTOM010000018.1:0-27982 GCA_963540435.1 uncultured Actinomyces sp. | reverse complement strand
CAGACCAGCGCTCCCGATTCCACGTCCGCCCAGTACGAGCTGGCAAACTCCGCCCGCTGCTGCGGGAACTGCAGCTGCGGGCTGTGCGTGCCCCCTCGGATGATGCTTTCGCGGGCCCCCAGGTCGGCGGCCTCCTCGGCGTACCACGAGGGCGGCCAGATCTCGTCCTGGTCCCCGTACAGCATGTGCACGGGCACGCGCCCGGTGGCCGCGAGCGCGGGCGTGTCGGGGCGCAGCTCGGCCAGGATGCGGGCGATTCCGACCAGGTTTTTCGAGGCCGTATCGAGCGCGCGAATACGTTGGAATTCCGCCCATCCGACGCCGGGTTCGTCGAAGTTCATGTCGGGGAAGTAGGTGCGCAGCACCTGCTGGCGCGCGCCGGGCCCGTGGGCAGGGGGTCGAGGATCGGCGCTATCCGACGAAGCGTGAGTAATGCCTACTTCCAGTAGAATCGCACTACCTGTTTTCGATGTGAGTGATAAGAGGCAATATGAGCCAGGAGAAAGAACCTTTGTTCTCCGAAGAAGCCACACAGGGCTATCAGGAAGATGAACTTCTTGACGCTCCCGTTTTTGAAGGTGAACTCATTGAAGATGATGAAAATGGCCCGCTGCTTTCTGAACTCTCAACGGAGGAGGGACAAGGGGCCTCGGTCTATGCGGTCTTCTTTCTGAAGAAGCTCGTGCGCATTCGGGGAGTGCGGATCTCTCGTGAAGACTTCCTGCGCCAAGAGCTTCAGAAAGCCCACTTGAGTGAGTCGCAGATTGAAGAGGCTATTGCCAGTGATCCGATCTCAGCGGGAATTTCTCAGAAGCGTTTGGACAAATTGGCCAATGATGCGATTTTTTATGAAACCAAGAAATCTACCGCGCTCTCGTTTGCTGCAGGAATCCCCGGCGGCTTTGCGATGCTCGGAACCGTGCCCGCCGACCTCACTCAGTACTACGTTCACTCGCTGCGGATCATGCAAAAGCTTGCCTACCTGTATGGGTGGAAAGAATTCTTGACGGACTTGGATGACGTCGATGATGAGACGATCGCCCAGATGGGCCTATTCTTCGGTGTCATGCTGGGAGTCGCAGGGGCTGCAGAGTCGCTGCGTGACTTTGCGCGATTGATCGTTGCGCCGGCTATCGAAAAGCGGATCGCGCGCAAAGCCCTCATGAAGACAACGTGGTATCCGGTCGTTAAGAAATCTCTGAAATTCATTGGCATTTCGGTCACGAAACAGAGTATGGCAAAAACCATGTCAAAGATCGTTCCCCTGATTGGGGGAGTGATCTCGGGTGGAATGACCTTCGTTGCTCTACAAACCCAAGCAACAAGGCTCAAGCAGCACCTGCGTCAGCTCCCGCCTCCGGGCATCGATGCCGCGGAGTGGAAGCAAGGAGAGCAGGCGTCCAGCTAATCCTCATTCCACCCCGGCCGAGGCACATCGACAAATTCACCGGATCTTGCGCCGCGTCGGTTTACAACTTCGACTTCGGCGGCGTCCAGGTATGTGCGTGCACAAACCACTCCTGACTCGTCTTCCATCCAAATCAGTAGACGGGCGGGGTCTTCTATCCCTGAAACGGAGAGAGAGAATTCAGGAGAGAGAATAAAAGGCTCCGCGAAAACGTCACAAGCCGCTACATCAACACCTACTGCACCCGCGATCTTACGGATGTCAAAATCTACTGGGCTGTGAGCGGGGACCCACATTGCATAGGCGCGCCCTCGTATCTCACTGACCCCATGATGCGAAAGGTGAAAACTGATCGGCTGCTGAGCAAAGGGGACTGCAACGTCTGCTCCTGCCTCACATGGGACGAGATTCAGCACAATGACGGTATCGGCGTTAACAGCAGACGGTATACAACCCGCCCATTCCTTGGGGTTCCGATGAGCATCGAGCAGTCCTGCCATCTCGTGTTCAACATCTGTGAGCTCTGTGTAGACGTATCCACTCATGGAGTTGTATCGACGCATTTCCTGTGTTTCCCAGCGCAAATGCCACGCGCGTTCTACGCTTGTGAAACCTTCCCCGTATTCGCTATTCAGGTTCGGTAAGCATCGCAGCGCGGGATTTTCGTTGCCATATAAGTGCTTATCGACTGTGAAATCGGGTCCTAAACGAACTGGGAAGTCGTCTCGTTCAGCACACATGAGCTCCGCAAGGCGCTGATTCCAAACCGCAATTCGAGGCTCATAATAATGCCAGTCGATGATGTCACTTTTAACGTGTGACCAACCCGAGTTTTCGATTGCGGGACGTGTCGGATCGCAACGTTTCAATTCATCGAAAGCTGTCGCTGCCGCAGCCGCACGTATAGGGCTGCCTGGAATATCCCAATCCAGCCCCCATTCTTCGTTGTATAACCCCCATAAGATGATCGATGGGTGGTTGAAATCGCGCGCAACCATATCGGCGATCTGCAAATTAAACGCTTCGGCGCCCTCAGGTGAATATCGGCTCGTACATGGGGGTTCAGCCCATACCAGCATCCCTATTTTGTCCGCCTCGTGAAGCCAAAGTGGATCTTCAAGTTTGAGATGTTTACGAACCATTGTGTAGCCGAGCTTGCGGGCTAGGTACAGATCCTGCACTAACTCCTGCTTGCTGGGTGCGGTGAGCCCGGTTTCCGGCCAATATCCTTGGTCAAGGACTCCTCTCACAAATAAGCGTTCACCGTTCAACCATAGGACCCCATCGTGGCTTTCGATCTTGCGTAACCCTGCGGTCACGGTGACCTGATCGGCTGTGTGTCCAGTACCAGTGGTCAGAGTAAGGTGATAGAGGAAAGGGCTGGATGGCGACCATAAATGAGGGTCTGCAATAGGTAGAAATGCTACAAGATAGCCATTTTTATCGGTGTACGCTGTGGTTTCCTCGCCGCTTTCCTCGACCTTAATCCTGACTGCTTGACCGTCGAAGCTGTCTGGGGAGCTGGCCCCAGCTTCCGAAGTTTCTGTTGCGAAAATCTTTGAACCGGAGAGAGTAGCAGTGATTTGGAAACCCCTCAGTGAAGTACCATCAAGCTGGATGGCGTCAAGAAATTGGGTGCCGCGGCTCTCTAACCATACAGATTGCCAGATACCAGATGTAGGAGTGAAAGATACACCGTCGTAGTCATCGCGCGGGATTGAACGTTGCTTTCCATGCGGAATATAGCGCTTGTCGGCTGGAGCATACACTGAGACAGTAATTGTTGCCGAGAAAACAGACTCGAACCCTGGCGCATGTGTCGAACAGACCTGTAATGCATCGGTGATGTCGAATTCAAAAGATGTGTGCCCACCCGTGTGAACACCAATTCGCATGTCGTTTACGTAGACCTCAGTACGGTAAAAGACTGCACCGAAACAAAGAATTGTGCGCCGTTCCAACCAGTCTTTGGGAATGTCAACCTGTCGAGAATAGACTCCGTGCTCAAGCCACGTGCGGTTTACTCCAGAACGTTTGCTTTCCCAAGCGAAGGGGACACAAATAAGTGATGGAACTTGTTCGTTGATTGCTTTTCTTAACCCCTCTGGAGTTGAGGGAGAGTCGTAGTCTGCTTGGAAATTCCAAGGCCCATTCAAACTAATCCAGTGTTGAGAACGATCTCGGTCTGGGCGAGGGTAGTCGCTCCGAGGAGTGGTGGTATCGGTGTTCATCAGAGTATTCAGCCTTTTACGCTTCCAGCAAGGATTCCATTGATGAAGTGTTTCTGGAAGATCATGAAGAGAATAAGAAGAGGAATAAGCGCGACCGAGGCAGCGGCGAGAAGTTCACCGGTAACTGTCGCGTAGTCGGCGCCAATACGGTTTCCGGAGATGTTTTGAGCGAGGGTTGAAAGGACGACCTGGAGGGTTGCCATTCGATTAGAATTTGCAGCGACTACTGGCCACACAAAATCGTTGTAGATATTCATTATCGTCAGGACTGCAAGCCCAGCTAGACCCGGGCGGATCACGGGGATTACTATCCTCCAGAAAATAGTGAATTCACCGCAACCATCAACCCGAGCTGCATCAAGGAGTTCGTCTGGAACAGTTGAAATGACCTGACGCATCCAAAAAATTGCGAAGGCATCAATTGCTCCAGGAAGAATTAGAGCTTGATAGGTATTGATCCAACCGAGTGCTTTCATCTCAAGTAGCAATGGAATGATCAAGACAATGGTTGGAAGCATCAACGTTAACAGAACTGCTCCAAAGGCGAAGTTTCGGCCTCGGAAGTTGTATTTTGCGAAGGCGAATGCGGCAAGTGGTGCAAAGAACATCGTGATGCCGCCCTTAACTACAAGGACAATCGCAGTGTTTTTAAACCCTGACAATATTGGGACATCAGAAAGCATCGCACGGTAGTTATCTAGGGTCAGAGTTGATAGGTCAAAATCCAGAGGGCTTCGGACGATTTCGCTCGCAGGTTTAAAACCGGAAAGAATTGCCCAGGCTACGGGGGCAAGGAAGCAAAACATCAGAATCATCAAGAAAACATGCGCCCCAAGATGAAGACTGCGCCGTGACTGGCGGAAAAGTAGCGATGGCATATCTACTCCTTCGAAGTCAGGCCGCGGACGAATAAAAGAGACAAGATCATGACAATCACAACGAGCAGGATGGAATTAGCGGCTCCAGTTCCAAGGTCTGCGCGGGTGATGAAGTTGTACAGGTGATATCCGGCGGTCGTCGTCGAGTTGTACGGACCTCCTTGAGTCACGACAAAAGGCTCGGCGAACATTTGGAAGACTCCCAACGTCTGCATCACCACAACGAAACCCAGGGTTGGGCGAAGGAGTGGCAAAGTGATGGAGAACAACTGGCGGACTTTACCCGCGCCATCAATCTCAGCGGCCTCGTAAAGGGTTGAATTAATTGACTGAAGACCAGAGAGAAGGATGATGACGACGAATCCAGTGGTCTTCCACAGGAATAAGAGCGCCAAGGTTGGTTTTGCCCAAGTTGTCGTGGTTAGCCAGCCGATGTTCTCAATCCCGAAGAGGCGGAGAAAAGCGTTGACAGCTCCATATCGTTCGTCAAAAACGACTACCCAGACCTGTGCAATTGCCACGAGGGGAGTAACAAACGGAAGGATGAATGTGACGCGGTATAAACTGCGGAACTTCATCTCGGCAATGTTGAGCAGGACAGCGCTGACAATCCCGAGTGCTAGTTGGATCGGAAGCACCAAGAGCCACAAGATGGCGGAGTTTGCCAGTGAAGCCCAGAAAGCCTTGTTTGTCAGGAGGTAAGAGTAATTACTCAGCCCCACCCACACGGCATTTCCAGATCCATGCCAGTTCGTCAAACTCAGCTCGGCGGTGAAGAGCATTGGATAAACGCTAAAGGCCAAGAAGAAGATGATGAAAGGCGTGATGAAAATATATGGGCTAATTTTCTTGCGCAGGCGCCCGCTTACCAGAGCGCTGCGGCTGTGCACTCTTGCTTTGTAGCTGTGCGGGTGAGGTTGAGTAATAGTGCTCATTGTCGATCCACAAGATTCTTCTGGATGTCGTTGCTTGAATTCGTGATGACTTCGTCAACGCTGAGTTTGCCGTCGTACATCAACTGAATATTGGTTCCCAAGTAATCAACAGCACCGGTCCACCAACTAGGAATTGGTGTACCACCTGGGATCTGAGAACCGGCTTCAGTCGCCACAGCCCACAGATCTTGCTTTCCTAGAGCCTCAGTTGGCGTGAAGAGCGGTTCCTTCGGGTCGGCAGCAGGAAGATACGAGGGAATTGAGGTTGTTAAGCCGTTCGGATAGGTGCTTGACGTTCCCCAGACCTTTGAATATCCGTCCTTGTCGAACATAAGGAACTTGTAGAAGAGCCAGGCAAGTTGGGAGTTCTTACCATTCTTGGGAAGAACGAAGGAAGATCCTCCCATAGCGCCGCTTCGTGCGCCGCCGGATTTCCACGCCGGGAGTTCCATTGCCCGCCAGTCACCGCGGGTTTCTTTGAGCATTTGCTCTGGCGCGAAGCTGTACCAGATCGCCCAGGGATAGAAGACTTCGTTGCCATTCTCGAGTTCAGCAATATCTGTGGCATCTAAGTACTCTGTTCGAGTTCCCAAGCCTTCTTTGTTTACGGTGTTGAGCCAGGTAAGTATCTGACGGTATTCCGCGCTGTCTAGGCGGAGCTTTCCTTCGCTGTCGCCAAGTGAAGTTCCTTGTTGGCTGGCATACATCTCTAGCTGCAGCTGACTGAGGAAACCTGCGCGTTCAATGTGGATTGGTGCAGCGTCAGGTTTGAAAGCCTTGTAATCCTTGGCGGCTTTGAGGAGGTCATCGTAGGTCTTAATTGTCGTAGGATCAATTCCCGCGGCTTTGAGAGCCTTATCATTGTAGTAAAGCAAACCGGGGTTGAGGTCGAAGGGGACACCGTAGATGCCGTCTCCCTTTCGGTTAACATCAACTTTTTGCTTGGAGATGTCATTGATATAGGGGTTGAGCACGTCGCTAAGATCCCAAAGATGGTCGGTAAAGGCAGACACCTTGGCATCATCGAGGAAAACTCCGTCCGGTACATCGGTCCCGGTGATGAGGGTGTTTTGAAGTTTTGCGTCGATATCGACAGCCTCGTGGTGAACTTTGATGTTGGGATACTTCTTATTGAAGTCTGCGATGGTATTTTCGAAGACTCCGAAGAGGTCACCCGAGCGGTCCCAAATGGTGATTTCACCGCTTGGGGATTCTTCCGTCGGGGCTTGTAGTTTGTTTGATGAGGATGCTGTTGAGTCTGCACTCCCAGTGATGGGGGTCGTGCAGGCTGACAGACTGGTGCTGAGAACGGCGGCTGCGGCGACGAATGAAACCATGAGTCGCCACGAATGTGGGCGCCGCGATTGTAGCCCTTGCATCAGAACTCCTTTGTTAGGTTGGTGGGCGTGATACGTAGCCATCACAGCTGATTAAATTGCGAACGTTGCAAATTAATCCGTATCGAATCGCGTAGATGTTATATTACACACGTTTGCAAACGTTGCAAAGGAGTGGAAGAATTGTTACATGGCTGTGACATTGCAAGACGTTGCTGAACGCGCTCAGGTATCTGTGCGGACCGTGTCTAACGTAGTGAGTAATTACCCGCATATTAGTGATGTAACACGTGCCCGTGTGCAAGCAGCTATTCAAGAACTGGGTTATCAGCCCAACCTTGTCGCTCGAACATTGCGAACTGGAAAAACTGGGATCATCGCTTTGTCCGTGCCGGAACTTGATGTCCCTTACTTTAGCGAGCTTGCAAAAGAGGTCATCAAGCAGGCTGGTGAGTACGGTTATAGTGTCATCGTTCTTCAAACAGGTAATGATCTTGAGCAAGAAGAAGCTCTGTTGCGAGGAGAAACCAAGAATCTTCTATTCGACGGCCTGCTCTTTACCTCTCGGGTGAGGGACGCGAGTTTGGTGGTGAAGAGAAAAGCACGTCAAGCCCCGATTGTCCTGCTGGGCGAGTATGACTTTGATGGAACAACGGATCATGTGGCGATCGATAACCGACAAGCAGCTCGTGAAGCCGTGGAATATCTGATTTCTTCGGGGCGTGAACATATCGCAGCGATTGGGGCTCAGCCTGACGAGGTTTTCACTACGCCCCTTCAGCGAACATTGGGATACCAAGAGGCGCTACGAGACGGTGGTCTGAGTGTTATGCCGGAATGGCTTGTGCCAGCCGAACACTACAGTCGCGAAGATGGATATCTGGCAATGCGGAACCTGCTCAGCTCAAACCGCCGGCCTGATGCGGTCTTTTGTTTCTCCGACCTGCTGGCTGTCGGTGCTCTGCGCGCTGCACATGATTTTGGCGTCAAGGTTCCCCATGACATAGCCGTTGTTGGAATTGATGACATCCCAGAAGGGCGGTATCAGGCCTCGTCTTTGACCACTGTTTCTATCAATATTCCTTATATTGCAAAGACAGCACTCAATCTTCTGGTGAATCGGATCGAAGATCCTAAGCGCAAGGCACAGCAATGCATTGTGCCTCACAGTCTTGTGATCCGGGAGAGTGCGTAAGCGATGTAGGCCGATAACTTTGCTGGTTTCGGCTTATCTCATCAAGGCGTCCGTAACTGAATAAACCCATCGATTCCACTATTTTTCCTCTGCGTTGAAGGAGAAAAACATGCGATCACGTGCTTTCGTATTTCTGATTCTGGTGATTATGCTGATTGTGGTCTCGCCATTGTCAGTCGCTGTCTCGCCACCAGTAGGCGCAGTTGAAGCTGGACAAGTGCTCTACTCCCCGAACTTACATGTACATCCGAAGGGGAAAGCTGGCTATCCCAGGGGAATTCAACTTCAATACGGTGCGGGAAGTGGGACTCTTCTTGCGACGTTTGCTCGTGAAGGAGAGCACGCCCCCACATCTCTTCCAATTTTTCGAAGTGGAGATCAAGGAAAGACATGGAAGCTTATCTCATCAATTCGCTCCCATACCGATGGGTGGGATATCGAAGCTCCAACATTGTTCGAGGTTCCATTTACGCGTAACGGCCTTAAAGCGGGCGATATTCTTGCAGCTGGGACCGCTTGGAAACGGAAAAACTATACAGCTCAGAAGATTGAAGTCTTTTTAAGTAGGGACCAAGGGAAATCCTGGGAATATCTCTCAAACTGCACAGAGACAAAGAATCTCCCCAATACTTGGGGGCACGGGATTTGGGAGCCTGCTTTCCTAATGACAAGTGACGGTCGAGTTGGCTGTTATATCTCCGATGAGCGTCCGGCAAATTCTCAAACTAATAACCAAGTGATTGGGCACTATTTGTCCCGAGATGGTGCGAGAACATGGGAGACAAACTTTACCCAGGACGTAGCGTTTCCCTCAGACAATCTCCAGCGTCCTGGTATGCAGACTTTTGCGCAACTTCCGGACGGACGTATCGTCATGAGCTATGAACTGTGCAGGGATGCAACCGATCCTGATCATGCATGCGAGGTATTTATAAAGTTTAGTGAGGACGGGTTCCAATGGGGACCTCTTGACGATCCGGGAATTCTTGTGAGTACTGGCGACCATCGCCATCTTCTCCATACACCATTGATTTCTTGGATGAAGGCTGGCGGCCCTCACGGGACACTGGTGCTTACTGGGCAGCGAGTGACTGCAGGTCATGTGGGTGATGAACGCGTTCTTGAGGAGAGCGGTTCAGTGATGCTAGCTAATACCTCAATGGGGAAGGGAGAGTGGACGGAAGTTACTTTGCCTCTTTCTGTGGTGCCGACAGGTGCGTACGCCGAAGGACTGCCCTCATGCCCAGGCTATTCTTCTCCTGTAATTCCCCTAGCTGAGAATGGAAATTATGTCTATCTCACGGCAACATGGTTGGGCGTAGGAGACCAATGCGAGATTCGCTTCGCGCGCGGTCGATTACCTTTAGACTCAGGGCAACTGGTTGGCCCCGGTCAGCAGTGTCTTGATGTTGATACCAACACATCACGCAATGGAAATCCAGCGCAGCTATGGAACTGTAATGAAGCAAGTGGACAGCGCTGGAACCTTACACATGATGGCGCGATCGAGTCTCTTGGAAAGTGCTTAGATGTTGATGCGCAAGGGACTTCCAATTTTACAAAAGTGCAGTTGTGGGAATGCAATGGTACTGGTGCTCAAAAATGGGAGTTACGCGCCGACGGATCATTGTTTAACCCACAATCCGCAAAATGTCTTGATGCTCCCCAAGGGCGTGTTGAGAACGGAACACACCTGCAAATCTACGAATGTAACGGACTCTGGACCCAGAGATGGCGGCTAAGCCGTAGGTGATGCCTTTACTGGTCGGTTGAGCTCCACGGATAGATGAAAGTTAGCCCGCGTTGGCATCTCCTCGAAACACCCTCCACGCCCCGCGAATCAGAGGGATCTGAAGCGGCAGCCGAGCATACGCAAGTGCCTGTGCGGTCGCAGGCTTGCCTTCCTTGCGATAATCCGCGGCCATCTTGATGTTCGCGGGGAAAACCGCTACATACAGTGCGCTCGCGGCAAAACCGGCCAGTCGCCTCGTCAATGGAATCGCAAGGCCAGCGGCAATTGCCAATTCGGCAGCGCCGCTCACCAAAGTGTACGTTCTCGCGTTTCCCGGGAGACTGCGGGGCACAATCGCGTCATAAACCTGAGGTACCTTAAAGTGCATCACCCCTGCTCCTGCGAGCAAAAGTGCATGCCAGTGTGCTGTCTTCATGAGGACTCCTGAACCTCGGCCTCGCGCCGCATGATGAACTCGCGGTCAGCGTGGTCGCCGACCATGAACTTGTACTCGCCGACCAGTTTAAATCCGTGGCGCCCGTAGAGTCGCTGTGCCCCGTAGTTCTCACTGAACACTCCGATCCACAGGGGACGCGGCCCATCGGCAAGCAGGTAATCGATGGCGTGCTGGAGCATCATCGATCCGCGCCCATCGCCTTGGTATTCCCGTAGCAGATAAAGGCGTTGAACCTCTCCGTCGGTGGGCTTCACGTCGGGGTGAGGAAGGTGCGCGGGGCAAACAGTTACGTAGCCAATCAGTTTGCCTTCCGAGGATGTGTGTGCATCGGCGCTTCCTGGCGCAGTTGCGTCGGCCTCGCCTTCGCCGATGAAAAGCAGCCAAGTTGGGCGGTGGGGGTCGGCAAGCTCGCCGCGAAGGACGTCGGGGGAGTAGGCCTCGTGAATGAAACGATCAAGGTCTTCGGAAGAGTAAAGCTGTCCAAAAGTCTGGATGTAGCACGTGGACGCAAGCGCGGATAGTGCTTCTGCGTCTTCGGGTGTTGCGCGGCGCAGCATGATTTCCCCTCCTCGGGCTAGCCGATCACTAAAGAACGGTCCCGGCGCTTAAACCAGCGATTCCCAATAAATACCGTCCCGAGACGCGCTCGCGCAACACGAGCGCCGAAAACGCAACTGTCACCAGTATTGAGAGCTTGTCGATGGGGACAACTACGGACGCGGGGCCCGCCTGGAGTGCACGGTAACGGTGACAAGTGTTGAATCGTGGCCGTGGATTCCAAGCTTCGCAAGTACAGCGGTGATGCCAGCGAAGAATGCTGAACCTAAGGCGAAGAGAAGCCACATATTTTCAGGTTACCGCTAGGAAGTGCGATCGGATACCCGCCTGAAATTTCCTCAAAAAATTCCCGATACATTTATGAATGCAAACTGTTGCGAGTGCGCTGTTCTGCCTTCATACTGACTCTAGAAAGACCGGGTGCAGGTTGATGCATTAGCCTCAAAACCTCAGTATCCACTCATACTCAGACATGAGGAACCGACGATCGGGGAAGGCCATGCATGTTTACTCTGCGCGCGAGGATCAGATAGATAAGCTCGCTGATCTCGCGGGTGCAGCCTTCGAAAATTACCCTCTCCACACAGCAGTGAAGGGGCTACTGGCTGATCCGGAGGAATTTCCCAACTGGATTCGCGATCTTCACGCCGTCATGATTCGTGTATTCGCGCGTTATCACACCGTTCTGGTCCTTGAAGACCAGGGGAAGATCCTTGGCGTTGCACTGCTTAACCGCCGCCCGCCAGGGCTGCTCGAATACCTTCGCTATTGCAGGCCGCTCCTGGGCTACACGCGCTTTGATCGCTTGGTGCGTTTCTTTGCCTTTACCGAGGCCGCGGATACGGTGGTGCGTCGTGAATCCGATTTCGATTGGTTCCTGACCGTTATTGCTGTCGATCCTTCACGCCAGCATCAGGGAATCGGACGGCGTTTCCTCGAGAGGGGAATCGAAGGATACGTGCGCTCCCACGGAGGTGGACGTCTCGCATTCATTACTTGTACTCCCACGAATGCGCACTTCTATTCCTCGGCTGGATATCAAGTCGTGGGGGAGCACTCGGTTTCTTTAGACGGGAACGACGTGCCCGTGTGGTCTTTTGAGAAGGTCATCGAGTAAATACCTGCTGGCGCGTTCGAACTGGAGGGATGAACGCAGCTGCGGTTTCTACGATGAGTTTGGGGGCTTGGTATCAGGTGATACCAAGCCCCCAAACTATCTATCGAGATCCAGCACGTTATTGATGCGCGGGTCCCTGTTGTCCCCAGGGATTAGGCTGCTGGCCCTGTTGATTGGGCTGTCCACCTTGCTGCGGAGGCTGCCACTGCTGGCCACCTTGCTGCCACTGCTGGCCCTGCTGGGGCGCGGCACCATTGGGCTGTTGGCCCCACTGTTGTTGTCCTTGTTGGGGAGCTGCGCCGTATTGCTGCTGGCCCCATTGCTGTGTGGGCTGCCCCTGCTGTGTGGGCTGACCGGACTGGCCGGCGTACTGCCTCCACTGGTCGCCTTGCATACCCTGCTGCTGGCCCCACTGCTGGGGACCTTGTTGGCCCCACTGTTGTGCGGGGTGGCCTTGCTGCGGTTGCTGACTCCACTGAGGCGCCGGGGCAGGTTGCTGAGTAGGTGCCGGGGGAACGTACGAGGGACCCCACTGCCGGGGAGCAGGTGTGTATCCCTGCTGGCCATAGCCGGCTCCCTGCTGCGGGGGCAGGGGCTGGCCCCACTGTTGCGGTGCAGCCGTTGGTTGCTGGCCAGGAAGTGGCACGTAGCTCTGTCGCTGGCTTTGCCTGGTCTGCTGCGGGGGCAGAGGCTGTCCCCATTGCTGTTGCTGCGGTTGCTGCTGCATGGGGGCTGCGCCGTACTGCGGTTGTTGACCCCACTGCTGGGGAGCTTGCGCGGGCTGCTGCGAGGCCATCGGCGTGTAGCCGGGCTGAGGCTGCTGTACGTGCGGTGCCGGCGCTGGTGCCGGAGCAGGCGCAGGCGTGGGAGCCTGTGGCTGGACCTGTGGCGTCGGCGCAGGCTGGTACTGCGGAAGTGGTGTAGGCACCGGAGCCTGCTGAGGCTGAGCCTGAGGCTGTGCCGCGGGCGCTTGCGCGCCTTGCTGAGAGTAACTCTGCGGTTCTTGTGTCGCTACCGGGCTGGAAACGGGCGCCGAATCTGCCTGAGCCTGAGGTTCGGGCTGCGTTTGTTCAGCTTCATCGTGCTCAGCTGCGGGAACAGTCTCTTCGACCGGTGCAGCTTCTTCGGCCGGTGCAGCTTCTTCCGCCTGCGCGGCCGCGAAGGCCTCGGTCTTCGGTTCCTGAGCAGCCTTTTCCGGCTCGCTCACCGCAGGCAGTGCAGATTCTGCCACTGCCGCCGGCTCAACGTCTGGCGCGCCAGCGGGGTCTTCAGCTACAACCGGCTGCTCGGGCTGCGCTGGGGCGTGACGTGCTTCCGTCTGTGCGGGGAACTGGGCTGCGGCGAATGAGGGAATTCCAGCCCCTGTTTGAGAGGGTTCTTGAGTTTGTTCCTGCATCGGGGCCGGAGCATGAGCTGGCTTGTACGCCTGCTGGGTAGGTTGAAGCGGGGTGTGCGGAGCGGACGCCTGAGCGCGAGGAGCTTGAGGAACCTGCGGTTGGGCAGGCGTCGATGCTGCTGTGGAAGTAGGCGTTGAAGATGCACCAGAGGGAGCACGAACTCCTCTAACGGGAGTCGCAATAGGCATTGAAGCTGCTGTGCCGGGCGTTGCCCCGGGAGCCGTAGGCGCTGGAGCCGGCTGGGGAGCGCCACCGAGAGGAAGGGCTCCCTGCGACATCGGCGCGGATGCGCTAGCACCAGACTTCGCGCGCTTGCGATCCTCGCGAGCTTGACGCTTCGCTGCACGTGCCTCTTCGCGTGCCTGCTGACGCTGAGACTTCGTGGGGGAATCAGTCTTCTGGGAACGGCCGCGCAAGACAAAGAAGACAATTCCTGCAAGAACAACAAGGCCACCAGCGACTGCTGCAATGATGATCCATGTTGTTGAAGAAATCGAGCCAACGAGAGAACCCGACTTTGCTGCAGCAGTGCGGTTGCGATCGGGAGCAGCGGGATCTGTCGGCGCCGGCGTCAAAGGCTCAAACGAGGGAACGGGCGTACTGTACTGTGCAGCGACGGTCGCATTGCCCTGGTAAGCATCAGTCTTCTTCCCGTGGACGGCGACCTTTCCATCAGGCTTATTCCACAGAACAATCTGTCCGTTGGGGGAATATTTTGAATCGTCGCGCTGATTGGCCCAGAAATCGGTGAACTTTGCCCCTGCAGATGCGGAATCAAGATCAAAAACCAGCGGACGGATGCTGATATAGCCAATATCGCGCGGGCGGCCGAGGAATTCGGTTTCCTGCATCAACTGTTCGCTTGAATAGACGAAAATAAACTCGCCTTTGTCATCAAGCGAATAATACTTTCCTGCATTTTCAGGGCCTTCGAAAGGCGGGAAGATCGAGCAACGAGTGAAGTTATCACCTTGGGCGAACTCAATGCGGTAGTCATTATTCCCATTTGAAAATGACTTGCACTTACCTTCGTCCATCTGCTTCGTGCGGTCATACACCTCAAGCGCGTGTCCGACGCTTCCCTTGTTGTAGACGCTCAACGTCACCGAGACGGTCAAGTCTGAATCTGCAGCCTGCGCTGTTGTTGCGGTGGGGAGCACCAATGCTCCTGCAAGCACGAGTGTGGCCGCTGTCGAATACAAACGCTTCATTGAGGCATCCTTTGAAAGTGAATCACGCTATTTCAAGCATATCGAATTGTGAGGGGTGCGCAAAAACAGTTATTCCGCGGGTGGGGCGAAGGGATTTTTCCCCTGTTCTGTCTGTGAATCTTCAGGGAAAAGCTGACTTTGGGCCGAAGAAGACGAGGGCTGCGTGGGCGGCAAATAATCCTGAGTGGGTGGCACAACAGACACATCTTCCACATGAAAATCATCTGAAAGTTTGAAGGGATTTTGCCCGGTGTCTCCGGGAGTTGGCGAGCCGGAAAATCCTGTCCCAGTTTGGTAACTCAGCGGAACTGTGAAACCTCGCTGCTCGCGCTCCCTTCTCCTGCTGTTTGCACGCATGATCATGGGAACGCCGATGATGAAGAAGAAACAGGCAACCGGAACCAGAATGATCTTGATAATCGTCCCGATCCCGCGCGCAGGCCGGTAGGGAGTGGGGCTGGGGGAGGGGGTATAGGGCGTGATGGAACGGGTGTGTACTACTGCCTCGAGATGAGAAGGAAGCTCGGCGGGAACGACACCGTTCATCTCTTTGCGCTCGATCGCGTGGAAGCTACTGAAGATCTGCACGCTCCCCTTCGCGCCGATCAAGGTTTCCGATGTGCTCATCCACTTCGCTTCATCAGCGGAACTATCGTCTTCATCCAGCACCGCTCCTGGGCTGAGTTCTGAAATAGTCAGGTAGCTCCCCTGCAGGTATGCGTCATGGCGCGTCAGTTTGACATCACTGGGAAGCCCTAAATTGAGCTCCTCGAATTTCAGGAGTTTTGCTGCAAAAGTCAGGTTTCCTTGGTCATCGATCTCGATGTAAGGATTAACAAAACGGTCAAATCTTGTTGTGATTCTGCAATCATTTGAGTAAGTTCCCGCGTCAGAGTGCACTTCGGACCATTCCGTTACCTGGGGAACCGCTTCGCACGCTTTCTGATCGAGAGTCTTGGAATAATCGCTGATATAGATTGAATAGGTCACGCTCGATGTGGACACAAAGAAGTACTCGGAAAGATCGACCTCGTTTCGCGCGGCTTGCGCCGGGGAGGCACCAAGTATCCCGCCGACAACACTCAGCATGCACATGCATGCAAAGAAAAGTGTTTTCGGTTGTCGTCGTAAGCCCTTCAATGCTGATTCCTTTCCGGTAGTGCCAGATTACCGAGGCTGCACCTCAGCAGTGTGCGTTTAATTCGACGGGGGTGCGTAGGGGTTCGTTGGCCCCTGAGTTGAAGAAGAGGGGTTAATGGCTGAAGGAGCTGAGTGCTCGGCAGAAGGAGTGGAAACCTCGTCTGCTGAAAGAGCGAAGGGATTCTTCACTTGCGAGGCGGAAGTATGCGTACTTGGCTGATAGGCGGTGGGGATGACGAAGCCACTGCTCTCTTGCTCGCGGCGTTTCTTATTAGCCCTCCTCACTAGGCCAATCGCCCCGAACACGATGACAACGAAGCCGAACATGAAGTACTTACCAATAGAACTTGTGAGGAGGGATGGGGTAGGAAGAGCGCCGGTGGCGCGCCACGTAGGGCTTGGGGAAGAAGAGGGCTGGAGCGCTTCAAGACTGGTCGGCATGTCGGCAGCAGCTATGCCCTTGTACTCTTGGCGTTCTTGGGTGTGGAAATAATCATTCTGCTCGAGGGTTCCCTCTGCTCCAAGAACTAGAGCTGATGCATTTTCCCAGGTAATGGTGTCGGAGTATTCGCTTCGGTCGAGAGCCGCACCCGGGGTTGCCTTTGTTCCCCGGAAATAAGTACCGTTCAGAGAAAAACGGCGGTAAGTAAGCGAGGCGTCATTTGGAAAAGTGAGCCCCAGATCGTCAAGAGTGAGTTGCTTTGCAGCAAAAGTAACGTTTCCGTTGCTATCGACGCCGATATAAGGATTGACGTGACGATTGAAGTCCGTCGTGATCTCACAACGGCTGTAGTACTTACTTGTCGAAAAGTCGACGATTGACCATTCCTGGACAAATGGCAGTGCAGTACACGTGTCCTCAGTGATGGTCTGAGATTCGTCGGTCACAGTGACCCTGTATTGGGTGCGACCATCGCGCTCGATGCGAACGTCCTCGTTGATTCTGATGTCTTTGTCCAAGGCATGCGCAGGCTGAGCCCCAGCGATGGGGAGAAAAAGAGTCAGCGCACAGGAGCATGCAAGGACAAGGGTACGTGTGCGTCGATGAAGTGACAGGTGCATGCATGACTCCTTTGAGTGAGGTGGCCGTGAAGCGGCTGCGTCTCAGTGTGAAGAATACTAGTTTGTCGGGGGAGCGAAGCGGCTTCGCGGGGAAGACGAAGGATCGTCTGGCGTAACACCGCATTGCGCGGAGGACTCCGGTGGAGGAGGAATTCTCTCTTCGGGAGGAAGAACGAAGGGGGAACGAGGCGAAGAGCTTCCCTCCGCGTGATCATCGCTGAGCTGCTCATCAACTTTCGCTTCGGTTTGACGACGAGATTTTTGAGCGTCCTGCTGCTGTTTCGCGTTCCATATTGAGTACACGCCGAAGGCTGCGAAGACGAATACGCTCAGCCCCATGATCTTTTTGATGAGAGCATCGCCGTCGATGTCCACCAGTGGTGTATGCGTTGGCGGAACCGAAGAGGAACGCGGTGTGCTTGTGGTGCGCGGTGTCGTTTGCGTAGATGGCGTTGGAGTTGCGACTACTTCAAGGTCTGTCGGAAGCTCATCGGGCGCGACTTCCGGCATTGAAACGCGCCTCGTCGTTCGAAAATCGCTTGTAGGCGAAAAAGTGCCAACAGCCGCAAGGGAAGAGCCAAGATCGCCACTCCACTGGACATGCACTTTGTTTCGCGGCCCGTTACTCACAGTGCCACCGGGACTCATTTTTGAGATCTTCAGGCTGATCCCCGCGAAGCTGAGATCTCGAGTGAGATAGGACGTGCCCTCCGGGAAGGAAACCTTGAAATCCTCAAAGCGAAGGGGACGCGTGACAAAAGTAAAAGCCCCATCATCGCTGGCCTCCACATAAGGGTTGTTTAACGTGAAGAAACTCGCCTTGATCGAACACGTCTTGCGCTGTGGATCAGTGGAATAGCTGGTCTGGGCATTATTCCGCGCTTGAGGAAGAGCCTTGCAGCTATCCTCCGTGATCGTCCCCGAGGAGTCAAAAACCCACAGTTCGTACGACAATAACCCCATATCGTAGAAAACGAACGACTCGTGGATCGTCACGCGATTATTCACGGCATGCGCAGGAGCCTCCTGGAAAAGAAGAAGGGAAGCTCCCGCGCACACGCAGCTGAGGGCGCAAGCAAGCAATCGCCTCGGCAATGAAAAAGCCATGCGCGATCCCAATGCCTACTTGCCCAAGCCTGGGGAGGGGAGGGGAGGCGGAGATGAAGGACGCGAACGTTTACGAGCCGAGAGCGTGAGTATCGCGATGCTGACAATTAAGATCACCACCGCCCCGATCAGCAACTTCATGCTCGGGCATGAATACGTCTCACGGTCCCCGCGATAAGGTAGCGCTCCCGTCGCTGGAGTGAAAGGCGTGCTCGTTGTCGAGGGCCTCGCCGGAATATCCTCGAGGCCAGAAGGAAGCTCGACGGGGGCGATCCCTTGATATTCCACGCGATTAGTCGTCCGGAAATCTTCCGCTTTCTCGATGGTCCCCACCACGCCTACGATCTGGGGCACATCGCCCTTCCAGGTGATAAAGCCCTCGACGCTATCGCTGACTTTTCCGCCGGGACTCATCTGTGAAAGCTGACCAGTATCAGCGCTGAAGTAGAACTCGTGCTGTGTCAGGGAAGTTCCCGCGGGAAAAACGATGTTGAGGTCCGACAATTGGATGCTCTTCGCTGCAAAAACGAAATTTCCTTCTTGATCTGTTCCAACGTAGGGATTCTTATCGCGGGTGTATTCCGTAACGATTTGGCAGTTGCTTGCCGCTGACGCAGCTTTAAATTGCACTTCTGACCACTCGATGACCTGAGAGAGGGAATTGCACGTGTCCAGAGTGATGGTTTTCGTTAAGTCGACAATCTTCAGGCGGTACGTGATTGAGCCCGAGGCTGAGAGCGAATACTGCTCCTCGATCTGAACGCCCTGATCTTGAGCGTGGGCGGGCGTTGCACTCAGTGCAGCGGTAAAAGCGAGCGCACACGCGCAAGCGAGCGAGGCTGAGCGCTTAAGCAGAGAGAGCATCATCAGAATTCCTTCCATCAAGCAGGTGATTTCCGAGGCCGGAGCGGGCTTGGTGCGTCTGTGAAGTGAGGGAGCGGTGGGAAGACAGCGGGGCGAACGCTTTCAAAGCGCTCGCCCCACCGGCTGTTTAGGTTTGAGAGCTACTCAGGCCTGAGGGTACTGACCGGGCTGCTGTCCCTGATCGGGGTACTGACCCTGCTGCGGGTACTGACCCGGCTGCTGTGGGTACTGCTCAGCCTGCGGATACTGCGCGGGCTGCTGGGGGTACTGCCCCTGCTGTGGGTACTGCGCCGGATCCACAGGAGCCTGGCCGGTCGGCGCAGGGTACTGTCCGGGCTGAGGCATCGCACCGGGGTAGGCGCCCGGGTATGCGCCGGGTGCGCCCATGGGCTGCGCCTGAGTCTTCTTGCGGTTGCTCATGACAACGAAGAACACGATGCCGCCGATGACGACAATGGCCAGAATGCCAAGAAGAACCCACTTCATACTTGAAGACGAAGACGAGGAAGAAGAAGTGCTGCTCTTAGCGGAGGAGGTATCCGAAGAAGACTTGCCAGATGCTGCACCTGAACCATCGGTGGTGCCCTTAACGGAAACGTTATCGCTCACGTCGGTCCACGTGACAGTTCCGGTCGCCTTATCAATGGTGCCGCCGTTGTCCGCGGTTGTGGGGACCATACCGCCAGAGAACTTTGCGGTGACCTTCTGCATTGTCAGACCAGGCATCGCCGATGACAGACGCGAGACAGCAGTCTCTGTCTGGGAGGTGAAAGTGAAGTCCTTGCCGCTGACCTCAAGGACCTCGGAAATCTCGCTGCTCTTAAAGGACTGGCTGACATCGCAGATGTGGGAAGAACCGCTGGTGCGGAAAGCTGTCGTTGCTCCGGAAGACTGCACACTCTTGCAGATGGACTCTGAGATCAAATCGCCACTGGTGTCGATCATGCTCAGGGTGTAGCTTCCCGATGTCGTGGAGGTGAATTCGTAGGTTTCTTCGAGGTCAATGCTCGGAGCTGCAATAGCTGAACCGGTCGCCATGGCGAAGGTGCCAGCAAGCGCCAGAGTTCCGATGACTCCAAGAGAGCGTCGCTTCATGAGTGTTCCTTCTCGATATATGAGGACAGACAGATAAAAGAATAGGCACAATCGTCTCGGCTGACGAATTGTGTATCGTTTAAATTACAGAATGCTGAGTAGTTGCTGAATGTGTGGCTTGGGGGTTAGCCCTGGGGGTATTGGCTCGGTTGCTGCGGATACTGTCCGGGCTGTTGTTGATACTGTTCAGGTTGTTGCCCTTGCTGGGGTGGCTGCCACTGCTGCTGCGGGTTGAACTGCTCTGGCTGTGGTGGCGGCGCTGCCTGCCATTGCTGTGGGGAAAACTGGCCTTGCGGTGGGACGTATTGAGCGTCCTGGGGGTATTGACCCGGTTGTGGCGTAGGTTGCTGGGTAAAGGGGGCCGCGTACGTGCCTGGTGCAGGCATGGACTCTAAGTGGGGTTTCTTCTGGCCTCGCAGCACCAAGAAAATTGCGGTGCCACCGCCAATGACGATAAGAATGGCAACGCCGAGGAATATCCAGTTGTTGTTCGAAGAGGAAGAAACGGTAGAACTTGGCGAGGAACTTGAGGAGGGGGTCGCCTCAGACGTAGCTGAGGCAGCGGCCTTGGTGGTTCCTTTGGCTGTCACATTCCGGGTGATGTGTGTCCAGGTGACGCTTGTCTGTTTCTCATTGATTTTTCCGTCAAAGTCTGCGGTCTTTACGACCCACCCTTTGGGGAAGGTTACACTGACTTCCTTAAAGGACAATCCTTCAAAAGTCTTATCGATCAAGACGGCAGTCATAGAAGTAAAAGTGAACTCTGAACCGTCGATTGTTAGGCGTTCGCTGACTGCGTCATCCTTGATGACCTGAGTAAGGTCGCAAATGCTGTTGGTGCCTTGTACCCGGAAGTTCGCCTGGGTGTAGTCTCCAGGTTCGCTGGTGCACTTGTCTTTGGTGATGATCTGCCCGGTGGGGTCGATCATGCTGACAGTGTGTCCAATCTCAGTTGGAGACGTGATGTAGTAAGCGTCTTTTAACTCGTAGGAAGGATCGGCAGAAGAAGGGCTTCCTGTAAAAGCGCAAGTTACAGCGATTGCAAGTGCGCAGATGGTTCCCAGCATGCGTTGCTTCATCACAATTCCTTTTGTCCAAGGTAAGACTATTTAAAGAATAGGCATTAAAAGCGATCGTGACGAATTTGAATGTTGTCGAGAAGAGTGGGTGCTGTGCTCGCGGATCCATAACAGGCATATAACTTTGCTCACACTCATGTCCAAAAGGTAAACAAAGCGGAAAGTTTAGGTCATGTGATGGCAGACTGTGAGAACCAGAGTCGGCGGCGCCCGGCCGCGGACCGATAAACCATAGGAGAGTGCGGCATGGAAACGCCGAACCCACGTGCAATGGAAGTGAACCTTGAGACTGGCCAGCAGGTACAGTCCAAGGACAAGCCCCAGCGCACGGAACTCAAGCGTGGTTTATCAGCACGCCACATGCAGATGATCGCTATCGGCGGCGCGATCGGTACCGGCCTCTTTGTCGCCTCGGGCGCAACAATCTCAACTGCGGGACCCGGCGGCGCTTTGGCTGCCTACACCGTTATTGGCCTCATGGTCCTTCTGCTCATGCAATCTCTTGGCGAGATGAGCGCACACATGCCCGTCGCGGGATCTTTCCAGACCTACGCCACGCGTTTCGTCAGCCCTTCATTCGGTTTTGCGATGGGTTGGAACTATTGGTTCAACTGGGCGATTACCGTCGCAGCTGAACTTGTGGCATCGGGATTGGTGATGTCTTACTGGTTGCCAGATGTTCCCTCGTGGGTTTGGGCAATTTCCTTCCTTGTCTTACTGACTGTTCTTAATGCCTTGAGCGCCCGTGTCTATGGCGAGGCAGAATTCTGGTTCGCCCTGATCAAGGTCATAACCGTCGTCGTCTTCATGATTTCAGGCACTCTGATGATCTTCGGAATCTTCAATGACTCCCCGGGATTTCAGAACTGGACGACCGGTGACGCTCCCTTCCACGGTGGATTCTTGGCCATCATTTCGGTCTTCATGATTGCAGGCTTCTCCTTCCAAGGAACCGAGCTCGTGGGTGTTGCCGCAGGTGAATCATCGAATCCTCGCCGCGACGTGCCCCGAGCAATCAAGACCGTGTTCTGGCGCATCATGTTGTTCTACGTTGGCGCAATCGCCATCATTGGCACTCTGATTCCTTACACCGATCCGAACCTGCTGCGCGATTCTGCCTCGGATATTGCATACTCGCCCTTCACCTTGGTCTTTGAGCGTATGGGGGTCGCCGCCGCGGCAGCCGTCATGAATGCCGTCATTCTGACCGCAATCCTTTCCGCAGGAAACTCTGGACTCTACGCATCCACTCGTATGCTTCACTCGATGGCGCTGAGCGGCCAGGCTCCCCGCTTCTTTGGAAAGGTCACGCGTCACGGCGTACCGGTCTACGCAATGCTGGCCACCTCCGCCGTCGGCGCACTCGGATTCGTTGCCGCACTGGTGAGCGAAGATACTGCGTACACATGGCTGCTCAATGTTTCGGGTCTGTCCGGATTCATTGTCTGGCTGGGTATCGCGGCCTGCCACTGGCGCTTCCGTAGGGCCTACGTCAAGCAGGGACACTCCCTTGATGAGCTTCCCTACAAGGCACCCTTCTTCCCCTTTGGTCCGATCCTTGCCTTCGGTATGTGCTTGATCGTTCTGCTGGGTCAGAATTACGAGGCCGTTTTCCGTGGTCAGCTCCTGCAGGTTGCTTCCTCGTACATCGGCCTTCCGATCTTCTTGCTCATCTGGTTGGGCTACCACCTGATGAAGAAGGATCGCACCGTCAGCTTGGATGAAATGGATGTTGAAGGCGTAACCGTGACGCCTGAAAACGCATAGTGGTGAGCTGTTAAACAGCGTTTCGGGGGAGGCAGAAACTGCCTCCCCCGAATTTGTTTGTTCTAGCAGTGGGACTGTGCAATCTATGAATCTCTACTTCGGAGTTTCGACGCTTACTTGCGCGGGCATATTGAGGATCCCCACGGGGCAGCTCACGCCATTGGGGCCGTGATTGCAGTATCCATCGGGATTCTTTTCTAAGTAGGCCTGGTGGTAGTCCTCGGCCAGGTAGAAAGGGCCACCCGACTCAGCAAAGCACGCCCCGGCCTCGCCAATCGTCGTATAGGAGCGGGCCCCCGGCACTGCGCGCTCCAACTCGGCCACCCACGCACCGCGCAGAAGCGATGCCACCTCCGCCTGCCTCGGCGTCGTCACCCAAATCGCACTGCGGTACTGCGTACCAATGTCGTTCCCATGACGGTTGGGGTGAGTGGAATCGTGGTTTTCAAAGAAGGTTTTGATGAGGCTCGCTCCGCCTTCGCCGGTTACGGAGGGGTCGTAGACAATAGCAACGGTCTCAGCATGGCCCGTGCGTCCCGTGCACACCTCTCGGTAGGTGGGGTTTGCATTTCCGCCGCCCATGTAGCCCACGGCCGTTGCCCACACGCCTTTTTGGCGCCAGAAGATACGCTCAACACCCCAGAAGCAACCCGCGGCAAGGTAGAGCACCTCGAAGCCGTTGGGGACCGGATCGGTCGCACGTGTTCCATTCACCGGGTGAAGTTCAAGCTCACTCAAAATTGGGTGCCTGCCTCCCGGAATATCTGCGGGAAGAGTGCCCGCCGCGGGGGAGTCTAGGTAGCGCTCGGCCCCCTCCGATAGACGAGGCCACACCTGGTGCTCTCCTGCGGCGTAACGCTGGGTAGTGGGGGAAGAATCAGCGGCCATCTTTGGCTCCTTCAGTGTGTGGCGGCGAGGTGCACTCTGTCGCTGACGGATCGGGGTATCTGTTCCCGTATTCTATGGCGATACTCAAGTCTTGGCAGGTAAAAATGTAGCCCCTGCAGTTTCCTGCAAGGGCCACACCAAGCGTTTAGATCAGCCGAGCGACTGGACGCGACGGGCAAGCTTGGACTTGCGGTTCGCGGCCTGGTTGCGGTGAATAACACCCTTCGAGACGGCCTTGTCGAGCTTGCGCGATGCAATGCGCAGAGCTTCAATAGCTGCTTCCTTGTCGCCAGCCTCGACGGCTTCGCGAGTCCTGCGCACCAGGGTCTTCAGTTCAGACTTGACAGCCAGGTTGCGCTGACGGCGCTTCTCGTTGGTGCGGATCCGCTTGATCTGAGACTTAATGTTCGCCACAGTCGGATTACTCCTTGGTCTTTCGTACGTACAGGTCGGTGAGGGCTGTGTCAGTGCCGGGACTAGGGCATGGGGACACCCGCAAACGGCTCTAACCAGACCCCCTGCCCGACCAGGCTGGGAGTCCGATCGACAACTCTACCAGAAAAATAGGCACCTAACGACCCCCGGAATGCTCACATCTGCTTGAGAAATGGTGAGAACGCACACCCTATCGGCGTGGAATTGGCATGCCCACACCTACTAATGGGACGATAGACCAGACGTCACAATCCTTCCGGAGGTCCTGTTTGTCCCCGATTCCTACTCCCGAGCAGGCCAAGCTGATTCAGCCCTCGGTCACCCCGCAGGAACGCATCCGCAATTTCTGCATCATCGCTCACATCGATCATGGCAAGTCCACCTTGGCTGACCGCATGCTTCAGCTCACCGGGGTGGTTGCAAGTCGAGACATGCGCGACCAATACCTGGACCGCATGGATATTGAGCGCGAACGTGGCATCACCATCAAGAGCCAGGCAGTACGTATGCCCTGGGCCTTCGAAGGGGAGCCTTTCGCTCTGAATATGATCGACACTCCCGGACATGTGGACTTCACCTACGAGGTCTCCCGATCCCTGGCCGCCTGCGAAGGCGCCGTTCTTCTCGTCGATGCAGCCCAGGGGATCGAAGCGCAGACCTTGGCGAACCTCTACCTAGCTCTAGAGAATGATCTGACCATTATCCCGGTCTTGAACAAGATCGATCTTCCGGGCGCACAGCCCGAAAAATACGCACAGGAAATCGCTCAGCTCATCGGTGTCGAAGCGGATGCTGTTCTGCGTGTCTCCGGCAAAACCGGTGAGGGAGTTCCGGACCTCCTTGACGAGATTGTTCGTCAGATCCCCTCGCCTACGGGTAATCCCGAGGGGCCGACGCGCGCGATGATCTTCGACTCCGTTTATGACACGTATCGAGGCGTCGTCACCTACGTCCGAGTTGTCGACGGCATGCTCTCCACTCGCGAACGCGTGCGAATGATGTCCACCGGCGCAACTCACGAACTGCTCGAAATTGGTGTTATTTCGCCTGAGCCAACTCCTGCTCCGGGAATCGCTGCTGGCGAAGTTGGCTACCTTATTACCGGTGTGAAGGACGTTCGTCAGTCCCGCGTTGGTGACACCATGACCTCAGCTGTTCGTGGCGCCGAAGAACCCTTGGCCGGCTATCGCGACCCGCGCCCCATGGTCTTTTCGGGCATTTACCCAGTTGACGGTTCGGATTTCCCGGATCTGCGCGACGCTCTGGAACGCCTCCAGCTCAACGATGCAGCGCTGACCTTCGAGCCTGAATCCAGCGCGGCTCTGGGCTTTGGCTTCCGCTGTGGATTCCTTGGACTCCTGCACCTGGAAATCATTCGCGAACGCCTCGAGCGTGAGTTCAAACTGGATCTGATCGCAACCGCGCCCAACGTCGTCTACAAGGTCGTTGCTGAAGATGGGACCGAAATTCAGGTCGATAACCCTTCAGAATTCCCCGAGGGGAAGATCTCTGAGGTCCGTGAGCCAGTTGTTAACGCAACGATCCTGACTCCGACTGAATTCACGGGCACGATTATGGAACTGTGCCAAGATCGCCGTGGAACCA
Organism: uncultured Actinomyces sp.; assembly: GCA_963540435.1. Lineage (GTDB taxonomy): Bacteria > Actinomycetota > Actinomycetes > Actinomycetales > Actinomycetaceae > Pauljensenia. The sequence goes on along the minus strand of CAUTOM010000018.1, from coordinate 2,484 downwards.
TGCGAGGAATGGACTACCTCTCAGAAGATCGAGTGGAGCTGCACTATCAGCTTCCCCTCGCGGAGATCGTCTTCGACTTCTTTGATCACCTCAAGTCGCGCACTCGCGGCTACGCCTCGCTGGACTACCACGAGAGTGGCGAGCAGGTCGCCGACCTGGTGAAGGTCGACATTCTGCTAAACGGTGATCGCGTGGATGCCTTCAGCGCTATTGTCCACAAGGATCAGGCCTACGCCTATGGTCTGCGGATGACGAAGCGCTTGAAGGAACTGATCCCACGTCAACAGTTCGAGATCCCCGTCCAAGCTGCGGTGGGCGCGCGCGTTATTGCCCGTGAGAACATCAAGGCTCTTCGTAAGGACATGCTTGCCAAGTGCTACGGCGGCGATATCACCCGTAAGCGCAAGCTGCTGGAGAAGCAGAAGGAAGGCAAGAAGCGCATGAAGTCCATCGGTCGCGTGGACGTGCCACAGGAAGCCTTCATTGCGGCCTTGACCTCCGATGTGCCCACCGGAAAGAAATGATCGTGGCAGAGGATAACGAGGCCGCGGGCGGGGCAGCAGCACAGGCTGCAGATATCGCTCAGTCTGCTGGCGTCAACACGCGCAATGGTCGTCGACCGGGAGATGCGCCCGAGGGTACCGTCTTCATGAGCCGAACCAAGTCCTTTACCCGCCGTAGCCGTGAGCTCCCCGTCAACCTTGTGCGCACGTGGGAAGCGCACGCCGACCGCTATGTCATTGAACCTCGACGAGGCGTTGGCTACACGACTGTTGCAGACGATTTCCATCTGGACACCGAGGAACTCTTTGGCAGACGGGCGCCGCTGACCCTTGAGATTGGTTCGGGGACGGGCGAGCAGATTGTAGCCGCGGCAGCGGCCAACCCCGATCGTGATTACCTTGCGCTCGAAGTGTGGGTGCCTGGGATTGCCAAGCTGATTTCCAAGGCAGTGGATGCGGGTGTCGATAACATTCGAGTCCTCGAGGCCGATGTTGCGCAGGCGCTCCCGATCATGCTGGGCGATGCGTGCCTTGACGAGGTCTGGACTTTCTTCCCTGACCCGTGGAGGAAAGCGCGCCACCGCAAGCGCCGACTCGTCAGCGATGAGTTCGCGCTCCAAGTTGCCCGAGTGCTCCGCGATGGGGGAGTGTGGCGTCTTGCAACCGACTGGGATGACTATGCCTGGCAAATGCGAGATGTGATCGAGGGGTGCCCGCTCTTTGAGAATCCCCACTTGGGGCAAAGGCCTGATCCCGAGGATCCCGAACCAGAGCGCGGTGGTTTCGCACCCCGCTATGAAGGGCGCGTTGTTACGCATTTTGAAACTCGCGGGATCGATGCTGGGCGACGTGTGCATGACATTATCGGAGTTCGGCTTGCGCGTAAAAGCGCGTAACTGTATCCAATGCGAGCCTCGCTCTGTTTTCCCATTTCACAAAGAGATACAGGTGACATTTAGGGTGTTCATATTTCACCTGGTTGACAATTTCTATATGCTGGCTGTGCATTGAGATTTCACTCCAACGTGAAACTCCGGCTTCCTCTTCGCGATAGGCGGATCTGCGAAGAGTGGAGATGCGTTCTGTTTGCAGAACGCACGGGGACGGGGCTTCCTCGATGAACCGAGAAAGCCCCGCCTCGGTCCGCAACGTGTGCCCGTCTTCTTCGCTGAGGAGAAGACGGGCACAGCTGTATTCGCACCAAAACGCAAAGTGTCCTTTTTGAGCGTTTTATGGAAACATTGTGTAATCCATCCCACATTCATCAAGGAAGAAAGAATAGTGAAACAGGTAGCTTACGCGCGATATCTCCAGCGTAGGTTCATGTGGATCCTCATCACTTTGTCCGCATTCGTGCTTCTAGCTGGATCCCTCAGAGGAACCATCACCGCACTGCCTCCGATTATCGAGGAAATCCAAAGAGACTTGGGTCTTTCCTCGGCCGAGGCCGGATTAGTGACGTCAATCCCCGTATTCTGTTTCGGTTTCTTCACCCCATTCACCGCACTCATCCTGCGAAAAATCCGCCTGAATCGCGCCGTTTGTCTGGGGCTGGCAATCGTGATCCTCGGTGCCGTGCTTCGATCGCTCGGTATGGCCTGGTCACTATTTGTTGGCACCTGTGTCATCGGCATTGGAACAACCTGCTCCAACCTGGTCGTCACTATGCTCATTGGGCGCGATTTCCGCCATCGCGCGGGAATCATGACGGCGGTTTACTCCACGATGATCGACCTCATGATCGCCGCCTCGACCGCTTTCACCTTCCCGTTGGTCGCATATGTCGGATGGAGAGGTGCAGCGGGAGTATGGGGAGTCGGTCCAGCTCTGATCGCACTTGTGGCCTGCCTTGCAATCTACCCACTCAATCGCCCGGGAATCCGTCCCTTCTTCGCCCAAAAAGCCGGATGGACGATCCACACAGACGACTCAGCCGTAACGGATGGCCCCGCCAAGGCCTCGGAAATCTATCGCTGGCCCA
>CAUTOM010000017.1:0-29478 GCA_963540435.1 uncultured Actinomyces sp. | reverse complement strand
GGACGACGCCCTCTCACGGCGTTAACACCGGTTCAAATCCGGTTGGGGGTACCACTCTTCGCAGGGCTTCGGCCCTGCTTTTTGTTATCCAAAGATTGTTACCCAAGCGCTGCTCGTCAAGCATGCAAGAATGACACCATGCGCATTATTTTGGTCTCTGATACTTTCCGTCCCACCATGGGCGGAATTGAAACGCAAGTGGGTGCCCTTGCTGATCACCTCCACGCGCGAGGCCATGAAATCGTTGTTCTCACCTGCACGCCTGAGGATGCGCAGGTCGAGCCTTGCCCCTATACGGTTCTGCGCTCGACATGGTCGAATCCATTTGGCGCCCCCGTTGATCCGAAGGCGCCTCGGCGCTTCCGTGACTTCATTACGCGTTTCCAACCCGATGTCGTTCACTACCACATGGGCGAACTCACGCCGGTCGTCCAATCCCTTGTGCTGCGCCTCAAAAATTCTGGGATCCCCCAGGTCGTCACCGTGCACTCTCTGTGGGATCCGCGCCTGACAATCCCGACTTTCACTGCCATCGCACGCAGATCGGGGCTCAACAAGGCTCCGATCATGTGGACGGGTGTTTCACAGCTCGTCAATGATCAGATTCGAATGGTCATGGGGGAGAGTGTCCAGATTGGCACTTTACATAACGGTGTTGATCTGGCTCCATGGCAGCGTCCGCCCCGTGCGCACGAGGGAATCCTTGCTGTCACGGCAACCCGCTTTGCGCCTCGAAAACGCGTGGACGCACTCATCGATATCCTCGCGGAGACGTCCCGCCGCTGGAATTCCTACTATCGCCGAGGCGAAGCTAACTCTTTCCCCTTGCGCGCGGTCATCGCGGGTGAAGGACCGCTTTTCAATGCCACTGTGCGCAAGATTGACAGGTTTGACCTGGGGGACTGGGTCCTTCTCCCGGGACGTATGAGCGCCGGCCAGCTACAGGACCTGTATTCGCGAGCGGATATTTTCCTCGCCCCCTCGATTAAAGAATCTGCCTCAATCGCGGGACGCGAAGCCCTAGCCTCTGGACTTGCAGTGATGACGCGTTCGCAATCTGGGCTTGCCGAGGTCGTTGAGAACGGTGTGAATGGGTGGAGTCTTGACAGCGACGAGGACATGATTGAAACGCTCGTGGGCGTACTTGAGCGTCCTGAGTGCCTCACCGACATTCGTGCGCACAATATGAGCGCGAGTTTCCCCTTCTCATGGGAGAAGGTTATTGACTCAACCGAGGAGTATTACCAGCGCGCGATTACTGCGGTGTCTTAGTCTTCCATTCCCTCGGCGGAGCGGAGGAAATCCGAGAGTCTATTGGCTGCAGCAACCGCAGAGGGGCCGTGCTGGCGTCCCGGTTGGCGCCCCATGCGCTCGACGGGGCCAGAAATTGAAATCGCGGCCAACACTCGGCCGGAGGGGCCTCGAACGGGGGCGGAAACCGATGCGACGCCAGGCTCGCGTTCTGCAACCGACTGCGCCCAGCCTCGGCGACGAACTTGCGCAAGCATCGTCGCGTTGAAAGTTGCGCCATACAGGCCTCGGTGCAAGCGGTCGGGCTCTTCCCACGCAAGAAGAACCTGCGCGGCAGAACCTGCCTTCATGGTGAGTGTCGCGCCAACGGGAATGGAATCGCGAAGACCCATTTCGCGTTCAGAGGCGGCAACGCACACGCGGAAGTCGCCTTGACGACGGAAAAGCTGGGTAGATTCCTTGGTGTGATTGCGCAAGGCGATCAAAACGGGCATTGCGGCAGCAAGCAGACGATCCTCGCCAGCAGAGGAGGCGAGTTCTTGGAGACGCGGCCCCAAAACGAAACGTCCTTGCATGTCGCGTGCAACGAAGCGGTGATACTCCAGGGCGACGGCGAGACGGTGTGCTGTTGGGCGTGCAAGACCCGTTGTTGCGACCAACTGCGCAAGGGGAGCGGGACCTGCTTCGAGGGCGCTCAAAACCAACGCGGCTTTATCTAGAACGCCAACTCCACTTCCAAAGGCTTCTGAGTCCTCCATGACGTTATTTTCACATCTCAGTAAATGAGATATCAAGTCCAACTCCACCTTAAGTGTCAATCATGGGAAGAAAGAAGTCGAAGAAGGAGCGGGAAATGAGTGGAACGCTGGCCGAAAAGGTCTGGGCTGATCACGTAGTTGTACATGGGGAAAATGGGGCCCCGGACCTGCTCTACATCGACTTGCATCTGGTTCACGAAGTGACTAGCCCCCAGGCATTTGACGGTTTGCGCATGGCCGGACGCAAGGTGCGTCGCCCCGATCTGACAATTGCAACCGAAGACCACAACACCCCAACCGTCGATATTGATCTGCCGATCGCAGACATCACCAGCCGCACGCAGATCGAGACCCTGCGCAAGAATGCGAAGGAATTTGGTATCCGCTTGCACTCCCTGGGGGACGCCGATCAGGGCATCGTCCACGTCGTTGGCCCACAGCTTGGACTGACTCAGCCCGGCATGACAATCGTCTGCGGTGACTCACACACCTCGACGCACGGTGCTTTTGGAGCCCTGGCAATGGGAATCGGAACCAGCCAAGTCGAGCATGTCCTCGCCACTCAGACTCTCCCCATGGCCCCTTTCAAAACGATGGCTATTACTGTGAACGGTTCTCTGCCCAAGGGCGCGACCGCAAAAGACATCATCTTGGCTGTGATTTCGAAGATCGGAACCGGCGGGGGACAGGGATACGTCCTTGAATATCGCGGTCAGGCAATTCGCGAGCTTTCAATGGAAGGCCGCATGACCGTGTGCAATATGTCCATCGAGGCCGGTGCCCGCGCGGGAATGGTTGCTCCCGATGAGACGACCTTCGCCTACCTTAAGGGACGTCCCCATGCTCCTCAAGGCGAAGACTGGGATCGCGCCGTCGAATACTGGAAGACACTCCACTCTGACGACGATGCGGTTTTCGACGCTGAGGTTATTTTGAATGCTGAAGACCTCGAACCCTTCGTGACCTGGGGAACGAACCCCGGACAGGGTGTTCCTCTGTCTGGACGAGTTCCCAACCCCGAGGACTTCACCGATGAGACCTTGCGTGTGGCCGCGAAGAAGGCCCTGGACTATATGGGCCTCAAAGCTGGCACTCCGATGCGCGATATTAAGGTTGACACCGTCTTCTTGGGTTCATGTACGAACGGCCGCATTGAAGACCTGCGAGCCGCCGCCGAAATCATCCGAGGTCGCGAGAAAGCACCGGGACTGCGCATGCTGGTTGTCCCAGGTTCAGCGCGTGTTCGTCTTCAGGCCGAGGCCGAAGGATTGGACAAGGTCTTCACGAATTTCGGCGCGGAATGGCGCAATGCCGGCTGTTCAATGTGCCTAGGAATGAATCCCGACCAGCTGGCGCCTCAAGAGCGCTCCGCCTCGACGTCAAATCGTAACTTTGAAGGCCGCCAAGGAAAGCTTTCACGCACACACTTGGTTTCCCCACTGGTCGCAGCAGCAACTGCAATTCGTGGAACCCTGTCCTCGCCCGCCGACCTGGATGAGCCGGCTCAGCGCTGATACGCACCGAAGGAAAACTCATGGAAAAGTTCATTTCGCACACAGGTATTGGCGTCCCGCTCCGCCGCTCAAATGTCGACACCGACCAGATCATTCCGGCGGTCTTCTTGAAGCGCGTCACAAAGACCGGCTTCGATGACGCGCTGTTTTACGCATGGCGCCGCGAGCCTGACTTCATTTTGAATCGCGAACCCTATAACCAAGGATCGGTCTTGGTCGCTGGGCCTGATTTTGGAACCGGTTCATCGCGCGAGCATGCGGTGTGGGCACTTCGTGACTACGGCTTCAAGGTTGTCCTTGCCCCCAAGTTCGCCGACATCTTCCGCGGAAACGCAGGCAAGCAAGGACTCGTTACCGGAATTATCAGCCAGGAGGACTGTGAGAAGCTCTGGGAACTGCTCGAAGCTGAGCCCGGCGCACAAATTACGGTTTCTTTGGAAGACAAGACGGCGCGCCTCGGCGATTTTACCTGCACTTTTGAGATCGATGACTACGTGCGCTGGACACTGATGGAAGGCTTGGACGATATCGCCTTGACCTTGCGTCACGAGGCAGAAATTACCGCCTACGAAGAGCGCAGGCCATCCTTCAAACCGAAGACACTTCCTGCAAAGACTCTTCCCCTGCAACTGGTTGTTTCCGCACGTCCCGTCGACTCTGAGTAGTTCGCCACCCGCAAAAGGTGCCCGAAGCGCACGCAGATGAGGGCGAGCTGCTCTAAAGTGGTCACAGAAAGTCGACAGCTAGGAGACCAGCAAGATGTCCTCGATTCTGCGAGTTGAAGGTGGCCACCCGCTTCAGGGCACCATTACCGTGCGCGGAGCAAAGAACTTTGTTCCCAAAGCGATGGTTGCATCGCTGCTGGCCGACACACCCTCAGAGCTCTACAACGTCCCTCTGATTCGTGATGTTGACGTCGTGTCTGACCTCTTGTCCCTGCACGGGATCAAGGTTGACTACGACCAAGAGCGCGGCGAGTTGCGCATGGATCCCGCGAATGTTCGCGTGGCCTCACGCTCTGATATTGACACTCTTGCGGGAGCTTCGCGCATTCCGATCCTGTTCTGCGGGCCTCTTCTCCACCAACTCGGCGAAGCATTCATTCCGGAACTGGGAGGATGCGCCATCGGTGGCCGTCCCATCGACTTCCACTTGGAAACCTTGCGTAAGTTCGGCGCGATCGTTGAAAAACAGCCCGATGGTGTGCATATTAAGCGCCCTTCCTCCGGGCTTCATGGGGCAATCATTGAACTTCCTTTCCCCTCCGTTGGCGCGACCGAACAAACCCTGCTGACGGCAGTGCGCAACGATGGCATCACGACCTTAAAGGGCGCGGCAATCGAGCCCGAAATTATGGACCTCATCAATGTTCTTCAGAAGATGGGCGCCATCATTTCCGTCGATACTGACCGCACCATCCGCATCGAAGGCGTGCAAACCCTCAGCGGATACCGCCACACCGCTCTTCCTGACCGCATCGAGGCCGCTTCCTGGGGAGCGGCAGCCTTGGCCACACACGGTGACATTTACGTCCGAGGCGCACACCAGCCGGATATGACGACCTTCCTCAACACCTTCCGTAAGGTCGGCGGCGCTTTCGACATCGATTCGGAAGGTATCCGCTTCTATCATCCCGGCGGCGAATTGCATTCCATCGCTTTGGAAACCGCCGTTCACCCCGGTTTCATGACGGACTGGCAGCAGCCCCTCGTCGTTGCTCTCACTCAGGCCGAAGGCTTGTCCATCGTCCATGAAACCGTGTATGAAAACCGTTTCGGTTTCACCTCTGCGCTGCGTCAAATGGGTGCAAATATTCAGGTTTACCGTGAATGCTTGGGCGGAACACCGTGTCGTTTTGGCCAGAAGAACTACTATCACTCAGCTGTTATCTCGGGGCCGACTCCTCTTCACGCTGCAGACATTGTTGTTCCTGACCTTCGCGGTGGATTCTCGCACTTGATTGCCGCCCTGGCGGCCTCGGGAACCTCAACCGTTTCGGGAATCGACGTGATTTCGCGCGGATACGAGCATTTCATCCGCAAACTACGCGAGCTTGACGCCCGCGTCGAATACGCAGACCGCTGAGTTTTCCCCAAGAGCCTTTCGTGGATCCTTCAGCGCCATCCTTACAGCTCTTCGTCTCTGCTCTTTCTGGTCGAGGTCGAGCGCTGCGCCTCGCGCCCCAAGCTGCTGCGCTCCTGCGCGAACGCGGATGGGAAGTCGAGGTGGTTGTTACCCATCGTGAGGACGATCCGGGCCAGCTTGCTGCTGCGTCGACGCACCAGTGGGTTGGAGTTTTCGGCGGAGATGGGTATATCGCTCACATCGCCTCTGAGGTTGGGAAACGCGGTGGGACAGTGATCCCTCTTCCTGGGGGGCGAGGCAATGACCTGTGCCGCTGTCTAGGGATTGGGACGGACGCGCTGGCACATATCCGCAAGCTTCCCCAGGCCTCGCAGATCGTTTCGCCGCAGGCAGGAACCATCGAGCGTTTTCGCGATGTGGATGCCATGAGGGTCGTACCTTGTGTTCCTTCACGCGAGGCACAGAATTTAGATGCACAGGGCGCTCGCTCCGGTGAGGCATCGCAGGTTCTTGGCTTAGTTTCTTTTGGTCTTGATGCCCTTGCCAATCAGATTGCGAATGAATCGCCTTTTAGCTCCGGGACTATTGCATACGCGTGGGGAGCGGTATGCGCGCTGGCCAAGTTCAAGCCTCGGACCATGGAAATCGAGGTCGACGGCCAGGTGAGGCGTATCCGCGGGTGGTTGGTCTCCGTCTCAAACTCGGGATGGTTCGGCGGTGGGATCAACATCGTTCCCACTTCCAATCCCAGCGACGGCACGCTTGAGCTCCTCACCGTCGATCCGGTACCAAAACACCGTGCGATCCGTGTTTTGGCGCGGGTACTTGCAACCCGGCGCGTCGATGACCCAATTGTGCATGTGGAGACGGTGAGTCGAGTAAAAATCCTTGATAGCGCCGGACTGATCGCGATGGGAGATGGCGATCAGGTTGCGCACGGATCCGTTGAGATTTCGGTTCAACCTGGGGTTTTTCGGGTTTTCGCCTAGAAAAATACTCGCGGGTGAGGAACAGCGTTTTTACCCGCGTGTCCGCTTCGTTAGACTACACACATGACTCACCGGCTCACAGGTTTCTACCGTTTCGCGCGAGGCGTCTTCCGTACCTTTATGGTTCCGTGGACGAAAATCGACGTGGAAGGCCTCGATAAGCTTCCGCGCGAGGGCGGTTTTCTTCTGGTGTGCAACCACCTGTCAAACATTGATCCGGTCTGCCTGCTGTGGGTCATGATGAAAGCCGATATTCCCGTTCGGATCATGGCGAAGTCTGAGCTCTTCAAAGTGCCACTCTTGGGCGGTGCGATGCGCCAGATGAAGCTTCTCCCGGTGAACCGACGCGCCAAGGATCCCGGTGCCATTCTTGCCTCGGCAGCGCAGGCCCTTCGCGAGGGCGAATGCGTGGCAATCTATCCCGAGGGTACGCTGACTTTAGATCCTGATTTGTGGCCGATGCGGATCAAGACGGGCGCTGCGCGACTTGCTTTGGACACGGGCGCGCCGGTGATCCCCTTTATTCACTGGGGAGAGCAGAAGATCATGCGTTCGGGTTCTGCACTCATTGACTTCCGCCCGCGCAGGCGTGTCCAGGTGCGTATCGGTGATCCGATTCCCCTTCAGGACCTGTGCCGCGAATCTGGCTCGGCCGACCATGAGGCCGTCGAAGAAGCAACCAAACGGATTCAGCGCGCCATGATCGAGGGCGTTGCACAGCTTCGCGGGGAAGAAGTCCCCGCAGGCGTGTGGGATCGCAAGCTGAAGAAACGCGTCGACTACTAGCGCGCGAGTCCTCGTTACTTCGCGATGTCGATGACGACTCGCGAGGGAGTGCTGAGCGCACTCAAGGTGACCTCACGCTTTCGGTCCATTCCGATGACGATGTGAGTATCGGCCTCGAAAGTTCCGTTCTCGAGTACGCGTATGGGCCCGATATCAAGGGTTTTGGGCCCTTTGTAATAGTTGGCTGCTAGTTCCTCGCTCACGGGCATTGCCCCGCCTTGAAGATTGAGATCAAGATACACAGGCGTTCCCAAATCGATGGGATCTCCCTTGCCCTGGGTGAGCGGGGAGGTCGTCCAGCCTCCGAGCCATCCCACGTCATCGCTTCCAGTGAACTCAACGACAACGCGGTAGAAGCCATCGTGGTCTCCCACGCGCATGTCGTGAAAAACTGGCGCGTGATTGGCGTCTTCTTTGCCAAGTGACTGCTGTGGGAATCGGGGTTCAATGCTCTCCCACATACCGGGAGTCTCCGATGTACGTGCGCTGGCGCTAGGAGCAGGCGATGGGGCCTGGCTGCTTGCCGAGGCCGTGGGCGTGCTTGATGCGTCGCTTCGTGATGGGGTAGGGGAGCACCCGCACAATGCAGCTGTCGTCACAAGAACGAGGGCAGATAGGGCTGCGCGTTTAGACATGAGCTCCTCCTTCGGCGCGTCGCGTGTCTTTATCCTAGTAGGGTTGAGGCGGATGGGAGAGGAATGACAATGATGACACGAATGAGCGTGCTGGGCACAGGCGCGTGGGGAACCACTTTTGCTCAGGTTCTTGCAGATGCCGGACACGCCGTCACTATGTGGGGACGCAATCCAGAGATCGTCTCCGCGATCAACTCGCATGAAAATCCTCGCTATGTTCCCGACCTGAATCTCTCCGAGTCGATTACCGCGACCGTAGATCTTAGCGAGGCAGTTGAGGGAGCGGATCTGCTCATCGTTGCAATCCCCGTCAAAGCGGTACGCGCCACTCTCGAGGCAGCGCGCCCCAGCCTCGGAAATGACACTGCGCTGCTCTCACTGGCCAAAGGCCTTGAGTTGGGGTCGCTTAAGCGAGTAGATGAGGTGTTGAGTGAAGCTTCTGGCGTAAGGCACGATCGGATTGCGGTTCTTTCCGGGCCTAACCTCTCTCGTGAAATTGCGGTGCACCATCCGACAGCAACCGTTGTCGCCTCGAGCAATCTTGAATTGGCCAAAGAAATTGCGGAAGTCTGCCACAACTCTTATTTCCGCCCCTATCTGTCCTCGGATGTGATTGGCACAGAAATTGCCGGCGCGACGAAGAACGTTATCGCCGTCGCGATTGGCGCGGCGGAGGGGCTTGGCTTAGGAATTAACACTCGCTCGACCTTGATGACGCGTGGCCTCGCAGAAATGACGCGTCTGGGCACCGCCCTTGGGGCAGACCCGGCGACTTTTGCGGGGCTTGCAGGAATTGGCGACTTGATCGCAACCTGTTCGACCACGCTGTCCAGAAATTTTGCTTTCGGACATCGAGTCGGGACGGGCATGAGCGTCGAGGATGCCCTTGCTGCTTCTGCTGGCGTCGTGGAAGGCGTGGCCTCGGCGATCCCAATTTTGCAGCTTGCCCAGTCGATTGGCGTAGACATGCCGATTACGAGAGCAGTCGTTGAAGTTGTTGAGGGACGCGCGGGAATTAACGACATGGGGAACATGTTGCTCTCGCGCCCACGAAAGATGGATGGGTGGAAAATTGAACTGGTCTGAAAGCGCGCACAGTGCGGGCAAGGTCGATTCTCGCGGTAATCTTGACCCCATGAGTGAAGTCAAACGTCCTCGCGTCCTTGTCGTTTTTGGCGGACGCTCCAGTGAACACTTGGTCTCTTGTGCGACAGCTGCCGGTGTTCTTCATGCTCTTGACCGTGAGCGCTTTGATGTCCTTGCCGTTGGAATTACGCGCGATGGGCAGTGGGTGCGCGTGGATGATAACCCGGAGTTGGTGGATCTTCGCACGGCCTCGGATACGACGATTGTGCCGGGATTGAGCCGAGTGAGCCTGCTTCCTGGCCTTGCCCGACTCGTGGAAACGACCTACGACCGCTCTCCTGAAGATCACAATGCCCAAATTGTCGGAGTTGAGGATTTAGGCGTGATCGATGTCGTTCTGCCTCTCTTGCACGGTCCTTACGGTGAAGACGGAACAATTCAGGGTCTCTTCGAGATGTCCGATGTGCGCTACGTTGGTTGCGGCGTCACTTCAAGTTCGGCATCGATGGATAAGCACTTGACGAAGACAATCCTTGCCGAGGCCGGGATTTCGGTTGGTCGTTGGGAATTGGTCACCGAAAAACAGTGGTCGAAGGACCCGCAGGACGTGCGTTCGCGCATTGATGCTCTGGGATACCCCGTCTTTGTCAAGCCCACGCGTGCAGGCTCCTCAGTGGGTATTTCTCGCGTTGATTCGCCTGACCAGCTGGACCTTGCGATTAAGGAAGCCGCTGCGAATGATCCGCGCATCATTGTCGAGGCCATGGCTCATGGTCGCGAGATTGAGTGCGGTGTGCGCGTGCCCGCCGGTGGTGAGGCAATGGCTGCGCCGCTGGGTGAAATTGGGGTTCCCGAAGGGGAGTTTTACGACTACGCCCTTAAGTACGTCGACACCGATGCGATCTCTTTGATGTGTCCGGCGGACATTCCCGCCGAGGATGCGCAGAGGATCCAGAGCATTGCCCTGAAGGCTTTCGAGGCTTTGGAATGTGAGGGGTTGGCGCGCGTCGACTTCTTCTACGACGATTCAACTCACGAAATCATCGTCAACGAAGTGAATACCATGCCTGGATTTACTCGCCTGTCCCTGTACCCGCGAGTGTGGGCCGAGGCTGGGATGAGCTACACGGAACTGGTGACCTCGCTGCTTGAAGAGGCTCTCAGTCGCCCACTGGGACTAAGGTAGGATGTCTTCATGACGAAAACACCCAAGGTCACCCTTGTTACTTCCGCGAGCATGCCGGGACTTTTCTCCGATGAAAGCGGGCTTCCCGACGCGCTAGCTGACCGTGGAATGGATCCCCAGATCGCGGTGTGGAATGACCCCGCCGTTGATTGGGAAAAAGCTGGGTTGTGCGTCCTTCGTTCGGTTTCCGACTATGCGACGCAGCGCCAGGAGTTTATTATGTGGGCGCGCTCGGTTCCGCGCCTGCTCAACAACGCCGATCTTGTCGAGTGGAACACCGATAAGCACTACTTGAAGGACATGGAAGAACTCGGCCTCCCCGTCATTCCGACCACGTGGCTTGAGCCTTCGCATGGATTCTCCAAGCATCAGGTGCACTCACGTTTCCCTGCTCTTGGTGACTTCGTTGTCAAGCCTGCCGTGTCTTCTGGTGTCCGCGATATCGGTCGCTACACGGCAATTGATACTCTCCAGCGTCAGGCTGCTTTGGCGCAGACGATTGACCTCTTGAACGAGGGACGCTCCGTCATGCTCCAGCGTTACTTGGACGATATCGACGTGCACGGCGAAATTTCCCTGGTGTTCTTCAACGGCTTGCTTTCGCACGCGGTTGAAAAGCGCGCGGTGCTCCATCCGTCCTCCGTCACGGATCCTTCCATGCACGAGGCCGTGGTTACCGCGCGTCCCGCAGATGCTGAGTCATGGCAATGGGGCGAGCAGATTCGTCAAGTTCTGCACAAGTACATGCGTGCACGCCTGGGACGCGACGAGCTTCTTCTATACAACCGTGTGGACTTGGTTCCCGACGGCGAAGGTTCCTTCCGAGTCATGGAAGTTTCAGCGACCGATGCTGATCTGTACCTTTCTGCTACGCCTGAGGCTCTGAATAACTTCGCCGACGCGATTTCGACTCGCGCCTTCTGGTGAGAGTGAGCGTAACAAGGACGCATTCGACATGAATCCCGGCTCTCCTGCCTGTGCGGTGGGGGAGCCGGTTTTACGTATTGAGGGAGTGAACTTCGTGGTAAGTGCCACGCTTATCGTTTCTGATTTCTCACTTTGCGTGCACTGATGTTAGAGTTTCCCCGTTGCGTTTTTCGCAGCGCTCAATGGTGGCTGTAGTTCAGTTGGTAGAGCACCTGGTTGTGGTCCAGGACGTCGCGGGTTCGAGTCCCGTCAGCCACCCGGATAGAAAAGTTCCGAAACCTTTGGTTTCGGAACTTTTCTCATGTTGCGGTGTTAAAGTTTCGGCAATGCGCTTATGCGCAGTTGGCACACGTAGCGTTGACGAAGGAGTTCACGATGCCCAAGGTTCGCGCATATGCCTGCGATGACCCTCGTTCGATTTATCACCCAACCATCATTGATATCCGCGAGCCCGGCCCTGGAGAAGTGCTCTTTGACATTAAATATGCCGGAATCTGCCACTCGGATATCCACACTGCGCGCAGCGAATGGGGGCCGATCCCGTACCCCTTCGTGGGGGGACATGAGATTGCCGGTGTGGTGACCAAGGTCGGTGAAGGAGTCACGAATTTCAAGGTAGGGGACAGGATCGGTGTCGGTTGTTTGCAGGGCTCTTGCAGGCAGTGTGAGTATTGCAGCGACGGGTACGAGCAGTTCTGTAATAATCCTCATGCCTACTGGACTTTCCGCGCGGGTCCCGACGGAAAGCCGACCGCTGGAGGCTATGCCCAGGCAATGACGGTACGTGCAGATTTTGGCTGCCATGTTCCCGATGAAATGGAGCTTAGTGATGCCGCTCCTTTGATGTGTGCGGGAATCACCATGTACTCACCGCTGCGTCGCTGGGGTGCGGGACCGGGAAAGAAGGTTGCCATCGTTGGTATGGGCGGCCTAGGACATATGGGTGTTCAGATCGCGGCTGCGATGGGTGCGGAAGTTTCGGTGATCTCTCATGGGCGTTCCAAGGAGGAAGACGCGCGTCGTTTTGGTGCCACTGCTTTCTATGCAACCTCGGAAGAGGGCACGATCGAATCTTTGGCCTCGTCTTTTGACATCATTATCTGCACGGTGAGCGCGGACGATCTGGACTACCCGGGACTTGTTCGGGCGCTCAAGCCTTTCGGTGTCTTCGTTGACGTTGGTTTGCCCGAGAACCCGATGGTCATCCCCATGCGAGCGGTTGTCAACGGAAACAAGGTTGTTGCTGGATCGCAGATCGGTGGCATTGCTGAAACTCAGGAAATGTTGGAGTTCTGCGCCCAGCACGGCGTTCGTCCCGTGATTGAGATCATCGATGGTGATTCCATTACCGAGGCCTACGACAAAGTTGTCGCTTCGAAAGTGCGCTATCGCTTCGTCATCGATACCTCGACGTTCTAGGAACTGGTTACTACTGTGATTTCGTGATGCACAGCATGGATTGCTCGTAGAAAAACTGCATCTTCGAAGGCTATGCGTACTGTAGACTAGCCTTAACAGAGCCCCGGTCAGGCCTCTTCCCCTTTGGGTAATGCACAAATGACCGGGGCCATTTTTTACCAGCAAAGGTGCTGTTTGATGGATGCCTCGATAGATAAAAAGTGGCTCAGCTATGGTGATCAGCTTGAGTTGCTCGTTCGGCGTGGTATGCGAATCGAGGACCAGAGCCGCGCAGAAAAATTACTTTCCTATGTGAGCTACTAAGGTTCGCATTTTGTGCCGCAGGCATACGACAGGATGCCTATTTGGGTTGCAGTTGAGGCACTGAGTTTTGGAACGCTTTCGCGAATGATCGAAGCATCCGGTGAATCTGGAGTTCTGGATGCAATGGCAAGCTCTTTGGGAACTACTCGAAGAGTTTTGCCTTCGCAAGTCCGCTCTTTCGTTTATCTGCGTAATCGAACTGCTCACTATGGTCGATTGTGGAACATCTCTGTCCGAGACAGCCCCGCGTTGCAGAAGACAAAGAGGCGAATACGGCGGGATTACAGGCCTTTTGCTGAACAATCAGTGTATGAGATTCTCGTTGCACTGCATGATCTTGGGCAGCGAGCTGGAATCTGTGAAGACTTGCTTGGGTTATACATCGAGCCCTTGCTTAAAAACCAACCGCTACTCGCGTATGGGATTAGCACCCCAAAGAGATATGGGGAGGTGCCGCGCGAGGTTCTTTTGGGTAATGAATGAACGCGCACACGAACCGAGCATGGGCGAGAAATTTGGGTTAATGCCCGAAACTTCCTTGCATGACGGTTTAGTCGATGGCGATGCTATCGGTCGCTCGCGCAAAGTTGGTGTGCGTATCGACCAGGGCGCGCTCTTGATTGCCGGGTAAGCACCGCCGGGTAAGCACCGCCCCCTTCCCCTTCCCCTTCCCTCCTCTTCCCTCTGCCTCACAATCCTGGTTTAGCTCACTCATTCCGGGTCTATTGCCGTTTTAAGACGGTAGGTGAGTGAGCTAAACCAGGAATGAGTGAGCTAAAACCGTCGAGGGCGAGCTAAAACCGTAGAACCGTCCGTCATGCACAGTTTCCGGACATTAACCCAGAAACTTCTATTGAATAACAAAAGGAGCCCCGGTTTTCCGGGGCTCCTTCTTTCGGAGCGGATGACGGGAATCGAACCCGCACCATCAGCTTGGAAGGCTGAGGTTCTACCATTGAACTACATCCGCGTGCGGATCGATATTACCTGATTGTTTGTGCGATTGCGAAATTTAGGGTGAAGTCCCGTATTATGGGATCCGCAGACGACAGTCTCACGGGGTGTAGCGCAGCTTGGTAGCGCATCTGCTTTGGGAGCAGAGGGTCGCAGGTTCAAATCCTGTCACCCCGACTTTTTATTGCCAGCCCGGCCACGGCCTCGTCAATTGGCTAGCTTCACGCGGGCGAAAAATGTGAAGCCCACAGCCAGCTAGCAGCTTTGGCGGGTGCTGTCGTAGACTAGTTCAGTTGAAATACGCCGTTTTGGCGTCCCAAGAAAAGACCTGGAGAATCCACGTGAAGAGCACTGTAGAGACCCTCGAGCCCACCAAGGTTCGTCTGACTGTTGAAATCCCCGTTGAGGAACTGAAGTCAGAAATGGACAAGGCGTACAAGAGCATCGCCAATCAGGTGTCCATCCCCGGCTTCCGTAAGGGTCACGTTCCCGCTCGCATCATCGACCAGCGTTTCGGCCGTGCAGCCGTCATCGAGCAGGTCGTCAATGAGGTTCTTCCCGGCCAGTACTCCGCTGCCGTGTCCGAGCACGAACTGCGCCCCATGTCCCAGCCCGATGTCGAGGTCACTGAGATCCCCTCGACCAGTGGCGAGCTGACCGGCCAGGTCGTTTTCACCGCTGAGGTTGACGTCGTTCCTTCCTTCGAACTACCCGAGTATGGCAAGGACACCGTCATCGAAGTTGACTCCGTTGAGGTCACCGATGAAGACGTTCAGGCTGAGCTTGACGCTCTGCGTGGTCGTTTTGCTTCCCTCAAGCCCATCAAGCGCCAAGCAAAGACCGGCGACTTTACCACCATTGACCTGGTTGCCACCATCAACGGTGAAGAGGTTGACTCCGTCTCTGACGTTTCCTACGAAATCGGTTCGGGCACCATGCTCGACGGTCAGGACACCGCGCTGCGCAAGACCCACGCGGGCGACGTTGTCACCTTCACCTCCACCCTCAAGGGCGGCGAGCACGAAGGTGAAGAGGCCGAGGTGACCATCACCGTCAAGTCCGTCAAGGAGCGCGAGCTTCCCGAGGCCGATGACGATTTTGCGCAGATGGTTTCCGAATTCGACACCATCGATGAGCTCATGGAAGACCTCAAGAAGCAGGCCGCACAGACCAAGACTTCGCAGCAGGCACTTCAGGCACGTGATCGCCTCGTTGATGAGCTGCTTTCGCGCACCGAGATCCTGCTCCCCGAGTCCGTGATCGAGCTCGAGCTCAACCACCGACTGGGCGCAGACGCTTCCGCGAAGGAAAAGAAGGAAGCTCGCGCGGCCATCGAGAAGGAATACCGCACCGAGATCCTCGCCGAAGAGCTCGCTAAGAAGAACGAAGTTCAGGTTGGCCAGCAGGAGCTTTTCGATTACGCCATCCAGATGTCCCAGAACTACGGCATGGACATCAACCGCCTCTTCTCGGATCCGCAGCAGATCTCCGCAGTGGTCGCCGATCTGGGCCGCGCAAAGGCTCTCATCGAGGTTCTGCGTGAGGTAACCGTGAAGGACACCGAGGGTAACCCCGTTGACCTGAGCGAATTCCTCGGCCTTGAGGATGAAGCTGCTGCTGAAGAAGCCGCAGCCGAGACCGTCGCCGAGGTCGAGAAGGCCGGCGAAGAGCTCGCAGACGAAAAGTGAGTCGCTGCTTTAAGCACAACTAAGCTTTGTGCTGTGCGAAGCTCATGACGTGGTGTGGGTCGGAACCTGAGGGTTTCGGCCCACACGTCTTATCTGCACGAGATCGCCGCGGTCTTTCCATGCGCCGTGAGCGAAAAGCGCTATTTTAGAGCGCCAACTGGTGTCAGAACCGATAAGTTTGGATTCAGTGAGGTTCCATAACGGGAACCGGACCCTGAAATTGAAGGAGAGCGGAATGGCTATTCAAGCCTCGGGCGGAAATGAAACGCCCATGGGACTGGGAGATTCGGTCTACCAGCGCCTGCTCAAAGAGCGCATCATTTGGCTTGGCGGCGAAGTGCGAGATGACAACGCAAACGCGATCTGCGCACAGCTCCTCTTGCTGGCTGCTGAAGACCCCGATCGTGATATCTACCTGTACATCAACTCTCCGGGTGGATCGGTAACCGCAGGCATGGCCATCTATGACACCATGCAGTACGTCAAGCCCGACGTCGTGACTGTCGGTATGGGCCTTGCAGCATCGATGGCGCAGTTCCTGCTGACTGCAGGCGCTCCTGGAAAGCGCTACATCACCCCGCACGCTCGTGTTTTGCTCCACCAGCCTTTGGGAGGCGCGGGCGGTAGCGCAACGGATATTCGCATTAATGCGGATCTGATCTTGGGCATGAAGAAGGAACTGGCTCAGATCACCGCCTCGCGCACCGGCAAGTCTGTCGAGCAGGTTGAAGCAGATGGCGATCGTGACCACTGGTTCACCGCTCAAGAGGCTCTGGAATATGGCTTCGTGGACCGTGTGATTGATAGCCCGCAGGAAATTGGCAACCGTGGAGGAGAAAACTGATGAGCACTCAGCCTTATTTCGACGCAGTTGCCCGTCAAATGCCCCAGGCTCGCTACGTTCTTCCGAACTTTGAAGAGCGCACTGCCTATGGCTTCAAGCGTCAAGATCCCTACGCAAAACTCTTCGAAGATCGCATTGTCTTCTTGGGTGTGCAAGTTGACGATGCAAGCGCCGACGACATCATGGCTCAGCTCCTCGTCCTTGAGTCGCAGGATCCGGATTCGTTGATCACCATGTACATTAACTCGCCCGGTGGTTCCTTTACCGCAATGACGGCGATCTACGACACGATGCAGTACATCAAGCCGCAGGTTCAGACCGTCTGCTTGGGACAGGCTGCTTCAGCTGCCGCCGTTCTGCTGGCTGCGGGCTCTCCCGGAAAGCGTTTGGCACTGCCGAACGCTCGAGTCCTCATTCACCAGCCTGCAATGGAGGGAATGCAAGGTCAGGCCTCGGATATCCAGATTATTGCCGACGAGATCGATCGCATGCGTCTGTGGCTCGAGGAGACGCTTGCTGCTCACTCAGGCAAGCCGGTCGAAGAGGTTCGTCGCGATATCGAGCGCGATAAGATCCTCACCGCCGCTCAGGCTGCTGAATACGGTCTGATTGACCAGGTTTTGGCTTCTCGTAAAGCGCAGAACTAATTGACAGCTGTGCGACTGTAAACAGTCGCTGTTTACCGTAAGCGGGGGAGAGCGTTTCGGTGCTCTCTCCCGCTCCTATTGAATGACCGGTCTTACACTGTGCATCCCGCGCGTCAATTCGCTGTATCCCGCGGGGTGAATTAGGCTAGATTTCAGTAAAAGACCCCATTCGGGTGAAGTTTTTCAGGAGGCATACGTGAGTCGATTGACCGACGGAGCTGAGGCCCTCAAGTGCTCATTCTGCGGAAAGAGCCAGAAGCAGGTCCGCAAGCTCATTGGGGGATCGGGCGTTTACATCTGCAACGAGTGTGTCGACCTGTGCAACGAAATCATCGCCGAAGACGGTGAACCGCAGAGCGCGCCCTCGGGTCTTCCTCTTCCAAAGCCTCGTGAAATCTTCGAATTCCTCGATTCTTGGGTGATCGGCCAGGATCGCGCCAAGCGTGCGCTTTCTGTCGCCGTCTACAACCACTACAAGCGCGTGCGTTCGCGTGAAGCGGGCAATGAGGAAGATATGTACGGCACCAAGTCGAATATCTTGCTTCTGGGCCCCACGGGAACTGGTAAAACCCACTTGGCGCGCTGCTTGGCTCGACTTTTGGATGTTCCCTTCGCCATCGTGGATGCGACGGCTTTGACCGAGGCCGGCTATGTGGGTGAAGACGTTGAGAACATCTTGCTCCGTTTGATCCAGGAAGCTGGCGGAGATATCAAGAAGGCCGAGCGCGGAATCATCTACGTCGACGAAATTGACAAGATTGGTCGCAAGGGTGAAAACGCGTCGATTACTCGCGATGTTTCAGGTGAGGGCGTGCAGCAGGCTCTCCTGAAGATTATCGAAGGAACGGTCGCCTCGGTGCCTCCGCAGGGTGGCCGTAAGCACCCGCATCAGCAATTCCTTGAGATCGATACCTCGGGCATCCTCTTTATCGCTGCCGGTGCGTTCGCGGGAATTGAAGAAATCGTCAAGGCTCGTCTTGGTCAGCGTTCCACCGGTTTCGGTTCGGAATTGAAGTCTTCGGCTGAGATGGGTGACCTTTATGAATCCGTCACCGCAGAAGACCTCCACAAGTTTGGAATGATTCCCGAGTTCATTGGACGTCTTCCCGTGCTGACCTCCACGAAGGAGCTCTCCGAAGAAGATCTCACTCGAGTATTGACCGAGCCCACGAATTGCTTGGTTGCTCAGTACCAGCACCTCTTCGAGCTCGATGGCATTACCTTGGAGTTTACTCACGAGGCCTTGCTTGCCATTGCGGAGCTGGCGAACAAGCGTAAGACAGGGGCACGAGGCCTTTCTTCCGTTATGGAAGCAACTTTGTCGGATTTGATGTTTGACCTTCCCTCGCGTGATGACGTCTCCCGTGTCGTTGTCACTCGCGAGGCTGTGCTTGGACAGGGGAACGCCGAGTTATACGAGGTCGATCCTGCAAGCGTCCAGAGCGCCTAGGGGGAGTCATGCCGGACACGCCTTTGCCTCAAGAACTGATCGAGGCGCGCAAAACAATCGACAATATTGATGCTGCGCTCATTCATATCCTCGCCGAGCGTTTCCGCTGTACTCAGAAGGTAGGGCTCATTAAGGCTGTCCACGAGCTTCCCCCTGCGGATCCTGCTCGGGAAAGCGTTCAGATTGCGCGCCTTCGCTCACTAGCTACAGAGTCTGGTTTAGATCCTGATTTTGCCGAGAAATTCTTGAACTTCATGGTGCGTGAAGTGATTCGTCACCACGAGGATATTAAGGCCGCCTATGATCAGGCGGAAGGTGTGCCTGAATCACATTAATGGGATTGATTCTCGATAACTTCTGGGTGTAGAATGTTATCAAGTCGTTATCAAAAGATATCGAATTGTTACAAATCCTCTCAGGAGATTCGATGAAGAATCGCTCGTCGCGCGCCCTCGTGGTCGGCGCACTTACGCTGGTCTTCGCCCTTGGTGCTTGCTCGCAGGGAACGTCATCCTCATCATCGGCGTCGGCACGGTCAAAAGCCACCACGTCGAAGAGCGCGGCCCAGGCCTCGGGGTCAAAAGACCCGAACATCGCCTTCGGACAATGCATGCGCAACAAGGGCTTCGACGTGCCCGATACGGGTCTGACTCCCGACCAATTCGCCAACGCTACCGACGCCTTCAATTCCGCAGTCAATGCGTGTATGGAAGAGGTTTCCTCGCTGGTTGGAGAAGAGAACGACCTGACAAACGACCCGCACGCACGTGAACTTTTGGCAAAGGGAACTCAATGCCTGCGCGACCTGGGCTATGACGTTCCCGATCCAGGACAAAATGGCGTCGTCGATGTTCAGAATGTCCCCTCTGAAGCAGTCAGTAAATGCTTCGGAAGCGTCGGAGGCAACAAGTGACCACGCGTGAAGGCAGCACATGCCGTCGTATAGGTGCGCTGGCTGCATCAATGGGGATGCTCGTCTGCTCTCTTGCAGCGTGCTCAAACACCTCCTCAGAATCAAACGATACCCAGGAATTTAGCGGTGCAAGCGCAGAGATTACTCGCGGAGACCTTGTCGGTGAGACAACCGTCCAAGGAACCTTGCACTATGCCGATTCCTACACCCAGAAATCGAGCTTCGATGGTGTCATCACAGCTCTTCCAACACCCGGGTCTTCGCTCAAACAGGGGGAGAAGATCTACACGGTGGGCGGCGAAAGCGGCTATCTTCTCCACGGTTCTACCCCCGCATGGCGCAGCTTCGAAGCGGGGATGAGCAATGGAGAAGACATCCACCAACTCGAAGAGGCCCTGTCTCAACTTGGCTATTTTGACGGGCAAGCAGATACTCACTTCGACTGGCGAACCCAGGCTGCCATCAACAAATGGCAAAAAGAACTGGGGCTGAGCCAAGACGGTACGCTTCCGCTTGGGCGTGTGCTCTTTGCTCCCGAAGACTTGCGTATCGGTAGTCTCAAAGCCCGAGTCGGTGATGCTGTTTCCCAAGGGGGCGATCTCTTCTCGGCCTCGTCTTCCAGGCAGATCATTTCCGCAAACCTCAAGCTCTCCGACCAATCTCTGGGAGTCGTCGGTACCAAGGTGACCATCCGGCTCCCCGGTGCACAAACAACGAAGGGCACCATCTCGTCCGTCGAGCCTCCCAAGGAAAAAGCAGGCGCTGAAGGGGCAAGCGATTCACAGGCGACCAAGGATCGCATCATCCCCATCACCGTCACCCCCGATGACGCCGCCGCAACAGAGAAACTTCAAGAGGCCTCGGTTTCGCTGGGTATTACCTCCCAGACGAAAACGAATGTTCTTTCAGTGCCTCTGGGGGCTCTCGTGGCGATCACTCCCGACCAATTCGGTGTGGAACTCGTCGGTGAAGATGGGAAAGTCACGCGAGTTCCGGTGCAAACCGGCCTCTTTGCTGGAGACAGGGTGGAGATCACCTCCGATGATCTCCACGAAGGACAACTTGTGGCGGTGCCGAACCGATGAGTCCGCTCCTTGAACTTCGCGAGGTGCGTCGCAGCTACGGTTCTCCACCCGTCACTGCTTGCGATGGAGTGAGTTTGAGTGTTGACCAAGGAGAATTTGTTGCCATCGTCGGTCCATCCGGATCAGGGAAGTCAACCCTCCTCAACCTGATTGGCACTCTGGATCGCCCGGACTCGGGGGCGGTCATCATTGAAGGAATGGATGTTAGCGCTCTAGGTGATGCAGAACTGTCCGGGGTGCGTGCATCCCTTATCGGCTTTGTTTTCCAGCAATTTCACCTCTCGCCGGGAGTTACCGCCTTGGACAATGTCGCTGACGGACTGCTCTACCGGGGTGTGCCACGCGCGAAGCGTCGTGAGAAAGCGCGTGAAGCTCTTGAAAAGGTCGGGCTCGGACACCGAATCGAGCACCGTCCGCACCAAATGTCCGGCGGTGAACGCCAACGCGTGGCTATCGCTCGCGCATTGGTTGGCTCGCCGGCGCTGCTCCTTGCTGACGAACCCACTGGTAACCTCGATTCGCGCTCAGGAGAAGCAATCGTGTCGCTCCTGCGCGAACTCAATGATTCGGGAACGACGATTATCGTCATCACGCATGACAACGATCTCGCGGCCTCGCTTCCGCGCCAAGTCATGATCCGCGATGGGCGAGTGGTTTCTGACTCTGCAAGCGAGGTGAGCCAATGAGCCTCGATACGGAAACAATTACCCACGCCTCGTGCCTGCGTGGCAGCGACGTTGCGCGCTTGGGAGTGAGCGGCCTACGCGCGAGGCCAATGCGTGCAATCCTTTCGGCCTTGGGAATTGCGATTGGTATCGCCGCCATGGTTGGCGTTGTCGGGGTGTCGGCCTCGTCCCAGGCACGTCTACATGAACAGCTGCAGGCGCTGGGAACCAATATGCTTACGGCTCGCTCAGGTGCTGACCTTTCCGGCGCAAACCTGATCCTTCCCGAAGACTCAGTGGGGCGCATGCGGATGATTCCGGGAGTAACCGATGCCTCCTCGACGTCGACCTTGTCGGGAGTTTCGGTGTACCGCTCGCGTTTGATTGATCCAAATGCGACGGGTGGCATTTTGACGATGGCTGCGCCAACGAATCTGCTGGACGTCGTTTCAGCAAAAGTCGCGCGTGGAACCTGGCTGAATGAAGCAACATCACGGTATCCGGGTGTTGTATTGGGATCGAAAGCTGCGGATCTCTTGGGGATTACAACTCCTGGAACCCAAGTGTGGCTGGGAAATACATCCTTCACTGTCCTCGGGATCCTTGAGCCCTCACCCCTTGCCGAAGAACTCGACAACGCAGCTCTCATCGGAATCCCGGTGGCTTCTCAGTTTTTCGGGGCAGGACAAGCTCCGACGACGATTTATGAACGGTCTTTAGATTCTGAGGTCGAAAACGTTCGAGAACTCATTGGTCCGACACTGGCTCCTCAGGGAGCGACCGGTCTGAAAGTCTCACGTCCATCGGATGCACTGGCTGCGAAGAACGCAGCCGATCAGACTCTGACCACCCTTCTGGCAGGCGTTGGCTCTATCGCCCTGTTGGTCGGCGGGATCGGGGTCGCAAATACGATGATCATCTCCGTCCTTGAACGTCGCCGTGAAATCGGGCTCAGGCGTTCCCTGGGAGCCAAACGGGGACATATCTGCATGCAATTCCTTGCCGAGGCTCTGCTCCTCTCCTTCCTTGGCGGATGCGTGGGATGTGTGATTGGCGCGGCGGTCACATGGGGAATGTGTCTCGCATACGGATGGCCCGTCACTATTGCGTGGTACGTCATCGCCGCTGGCCTCGGGGCTCCATTGGTCATTGGAGCAATTGCAGGTCTCTATCCTGCCCTGCGGGCGGCGCATACGCCGCCAACTGCTGCATTGGCCTCGCAATAAAAGAAAACCCGGTGCATCGTTGTGGTGAGCGATGTACCGGGTTCTCTTTGCGACTAAGCTTGTTTAGCCGTTTTGAACGGGACCTCCATAGATGTCGTCAATAACGTCGGCGTAGCGCTCAAGCACAGCCTTTCGCTTGACCTTGAGTGAAGGCGTCAGCAAACCATTGGCTTCCGTGAAGTCGGTGGTTAACACGCGAATCTTTCGGATCGACTCTGCGCGCGAGACATGCTCATTTGCGCGATCAACAGCACGCTCTAAAGCTGAGAGAACCTCAATATTGGTTGCAGCCTCGCCAATCGACATCGGCGGTAGACCGTGATTCTTCAACCACAGTTGCAGCATCTCTGCATCCAAAGTGATCAGGGCGGAGATAAAGGGCCGCTTGTCGCCAACGACGACGACCTGTGAGATCAAGGGATGGCCACGTAGCGGGTCTTCCAAGGAAGCGGGTGCAACGTTCTTTCCGCCCGCGGTAACAATAATGTCCTTCGCGCGACCGGTAATGCGGACGTATCCGTCGCGGTCAAGAGATCCCAAGTCTCCGGTCTTGAACCAGCCGTCGTCAGTGAATGACGCGGCGGTGGCCTCTGGATTGTTGTGATAGCCGCGGAAAACCGAGGGGCCTTGAATGAGAATCTCGCCTTCGTCGGAGATCCTGACCGAGAGAGGGGGAAGAGGTGGACCAACGGTTCCGATCTTGGACAGTCGGGGAGTATTAACCGAAAGTGGGCCAACCGTTTCCGTCAAGCCATAACCTTCGAGAACGGGGAGTCCAAGTCCCGTGTAGAAATGTGCCAGCCTGGTCGAAAGGGGCGCGCCGCCAGAAATGATGAAGCGTGCATTTCCGCCAACCAACTGAAGGATTTTCGAGTACACCAAGTGCGACGCCGCAGCGTGCTGCATCTTCAAACGCCTTGAGGGGCCTTCCGGTGTCTCAAGTGCCTGAGAGTACTGAACCGCAACATTGGCTGCCCAACGGAAGATCTTCTGTTTGCCACCACGACCGGCCTTCGCATCGGCTGAATTGTAGATCTTTTCAAGTACTCGAGGGACCACCAAGAGGTATGAAGGCCTGAAGGTCGCAAGATCAGGCAGGAGATTCTTGGTATCGGGAGTGTGCCCCAAAATCCCTTCACCGCTGAGCTGAAAAACCTGAAGGAAGCGCGCGAATACGTGGGCAAGGGGGAGGAAAAGCAACAGACGCGAGTCTTTGCCCATCGCAACCTCAGGCATCCACGCGTGGGCGTTGAGCGCGAGCTCCGTGAAATTCCCATGCGTGATTTCTGTGCCCTTGGGGCGTCCGGTTGTTCCCGATGTGTAGACGATTGTCGCCAAATCATCTGTTGTCAGTGCCTGAGAGCGCTGAGCAACCATTGTGCGCGGGATCGTGACCCCTGCATCACGGATGGTTTGCATCGCCTCGGCATCAAGGGAAAGCAGAGTAATGTCACTGCGTCCGAGGCGTCGGCACGCTGACTCAGCGAGCTCGCGTTGAGTCACTGTTTCGGTGATCACCGCCCGAACGTTTGCGTCTTGAATGATGTATTCAATCTGCTCGCCTGAGGAAGTTTCGTAAATCGGCACTGGAAGGAGCCCCGCGCACCACGAAGCATAATCCAGAAGCGTCCATTCGTAGCGGGTGCGCGACATGATCGCGAGCGCATCGCCTTGTTCGAGACCCAGCCCGATTAATCCCGCTGCCGTTGCCTGAACGTCTTCGTAGAACTCTGCGGCGGTCATATTCTGCCAGGTATCGCCCATTTCGAGTTTGCGGGCAATCAGGGGGCGGCGCGCCGAACGCTGAACACGTCGCGCAAGAAGATGGGGGATCGTTGTGTTCTCGTCGATGCGCACCAAAGTAGGTGCGTGCCACTCAAGTGCCTGAGTTTCGCCATCAATTTCAAGCGATTCTCCGGACTCGGGGGAGGAAACGGAAACCGAAGTTTCGTCAGCGGACAAGGCTAACAGGTCAGGATCTTCGTCAGACATGGTTTTAGTTTACGTGTCGAGAGGCGCGAGGGTGACGATCTTGCCAGCGAGATCCCCATGACGAGAGTCGCCCGGCGGCAATTGCGCGCCGCTGCTGCGCCGCAATTTCCTTCACGAGGCCCTGCTGGGTCACCCATCCCAGGAAGCGAGGTGTGGGGGAGTCCTCGTCGATGACCGCGAGCGCCCAGGGATTATCAGGAGCACTCAGACGGGCGAGGATCTGAGATGGACGAGCCGAGGGGGAGATTGACGAGGACTCCTCCAAAGCAAGAGAACTGATCCGCGTATGTGAGGGAAGACCTCGAGAAAGATAGGAAGTGAGCTCGCTCAAGGTGAGCATGCCTAGATATCGAGGCGCTTCCTGGTAACGGTCCTTCGCTGCGATCACGGGAAGGCAAGGGACTGGCGTCGATTGGAAACACTCTTGTGCCTGTAGCAGTGTCATGTCCTCGGTCAACATGCGGCTGGGCGTGGTCATGAGCTGGCGAGCACTTCGACGTCCGAGCAGGGTGTCGTCGACGGGTTCGTGGAGGACATCGCCTCGGCGGCGGAGCTTTTCCGTGTAGATCGTCGAGCGAGTGAAGAAACGAGAAACAAAGGTTGCGATGATGACAGCCAACATCATGGGCATGATGAGGGAGTATTGTCCGGTCATTTCAACGATGATGAGGACCGCTGTCATGGGGGCACGAGCGGCGCCGGCAAAGGCGGCTCCCATTCCGATGACGCCGAAGATTGCGCTTTGTGAGGCGGCCCAAGGATCAACAAGCTGTCCAAAGATCATTCCGGTCATTGCGCCCATGAACAAGGTTGGAGCAAAGACTCCGCCCGATCCGCCGATGCCGATGGTGTAGGAGGTGTAGAGGATTCGACCGAGGAGTAAAAGAGCGAGGAAAGGAATTGAGTAGGAACCAAAGATCGCCGAAATTTCGATTGGGTAGCCCGAGCCGTACATGTAGGGAAAACAGATGAGAGCTCCGCCGAGGGCAATGCTCAAAACCGCTGGTCGTGACCAATTCGGAAGTGGAATCCGAGCCCAGAAGGCATCGATCCAGTCTTCGCTGAGATAGAGGAACTTCGAGAAGGCAAGGCCAACAAGGCCCGCAATGATTCCGAGGATTGCCACCCATCCGATATCGGGGAGGGACTGGAGTGGGAAAGTTTCGCCTAAATCAATGAGGGGATGATCTCCACTTGCTGCGCGTGCGACCAAAGAGGAGAGGACAGAAGAAACGACGACGTATCCAAAGGCCTCAGCGGTGAAACGGGTCAGGATCACTTCAAGAGCGAAGAAAGCGCCAGCAAGAGGAGCGTGGAAAGTTGCCGCGATTCCCGCAGCGCTTCCGCAGGCAGCCAGCATGATTACGCGCTCTTTGGGTAGACGGAGTGAAGCTGCGAATGAAGAGCCTAATGATGCGCCAACTTGAACGATTGGGCCTTCGCGCCCCGCTGATCCTCCGCCGCCAATGGTGAGGGCAGAAGAAATGAGTTTGACGACTGCGACTTTGGAAGGGATATATCCGCCTTTTTGCTGAACCGCAAGCATGACTTCGGGGATCCCGTGTCCCTTCGCAGAAGGCGCGAAGCGGGAAATGAGAGGCCCGTAGATTAGTGCCGAGATCACCGGGGCAAAGAGAAGGAAGATCCACGCTGGGATGGGGAAGTGGCCATGAGGGCTGCCAATGTGCTGCGTGTAGTCCCAGTAGCCTGTCGTTACCCAGGTCCATGCGCCAATCATGGTGTTGAAAAGGACGGCTGCGGCGCCGACGATTGCTCCCACAATCGCGGCAATAACGGCGAGTAGCGATCGGTGGGCTGCACAGACATGCCCGATGCGTGTCATGTATCCGGGTTGAGGAGGGGCCTTCTTTTCACTCACCCAAACATGGTAGTCCCGGTCGCTTGCACTTCAGCAAGACTTGAAAGACCCGCGCTCGTGATGGACATCACAAGGAAAAATGGGGTATTCGAGTCCCACTTGGGACTGCTGACACCGCGAAGATCAGGGGAGAGGCAATAGGCTTAAGGGGTAACGATCATCAGATCGTCGCGGCGCTTGCCGTCGCACGAAATAACTGAAGGAGTGCCCAATCATGGCAGAACCTCGTATTGTCACCGTCACCGGTGCAGCCGGAAACATCGGTTACGCCCTTCTTTTCCGCATCGCCTCGGGTGCTGTCTTCGGACCCGATACCCCCGTGAAGCTCAACCTGCTTGAGATCCCCCAGGGCGTGAAGGCTGCTGAAGGCACCGCAATGGAGCTGGATGACTGCGCATTCCCGCTGCTCGCTGGTGTCGATATCTTCGATGACGCCACTGCAGCATTCCAGGGAACCAACGCTGCGTTCCTCGTGGGTGCAATGCCTCGCCGTGCAGGCATGGAACGTGCCGATCTGCTCGAGGCCAACGCCGGTATCTTCGGCCCTCAGGGCAAGGCCATTAACGACGGCGCTGCTGAAGACGTGCGCGTCCTGGTCGTTGGCAACCCGGCCAACACCAACGCCACCATCGCTGCTCACGCAGCAGGTGACGTTCCCGCATCGCGCTTCACCGCCATGATGCGTCTGGATCACAACCGTGCAGTGTCGCAGCTGGCACACAAGACCGGTGCAGCTGTGGCCGATGTGAAGAACCTGGTCGTGTGGGGCAACCACTCTGCAGATCAGTACCCCGACGTCTCCTACGCGACCGTTGGTGGACAGGCTGCTTCCAGCCTCGTTGACGAGGCTTGGCTCTCGGATTACTTCCGTCCGACCGTTGCCAAGCGTGGCGCGGCCATCATCGAGGCTCGCGGCGCATCCTCGGCCGCCTCCGCAGCAAACGCTGCAATCGACCACATGCGCGACTGGGTTCTGGGAACCCCCGCAGGTGAGTTCACCACCGCCGCCATCATGACTGATGGAGAGCACTACGGTGTTCCCGCCGGCCTGTGCTTCGGCTTGCCCGTCACCTCTGATGGTGGCGAATGGCAGATTGTCGAGGGTCTGGAGGTTTCTGAGGCAACTCGCGCCGGCATCGATCACAACATTGCTGCTCTCCAGGATGAATACAACACCGTCAAGGAGCTCGGCTTCATTAAGTGAAGCTCGCCGGAGTTTACGGTTTGATCAAGAGTCGCTTCGCCTGACTTTCTTGGTTGAACTGCATAGGGGCGCCGCATTGCGGCGCCCCTTTTGTCTACTCACTCGGTATTCTCAATGCCCCACTTCTCTGGTGCATAACGCACCGCCATGCTGGAATTTAGCCGGCTTCGGCCTCGATGACAGAGCCTCCCAGGTCACGCACCCACAGAAGAAAATTCCTGCCGCTAAAGCAATGCATCCGCCCGTTGATAGCTCGAGAATAAGGGAAATGGCGAAACCGCAGGCAGAAATTGCAAGAGCTGTGAGCACTGAAGCGACCATTAAGACTCCCGGTCGGGAAATGAAGCGCATCAAACCGGCGCTTGGCGCAACCAACAAGGCCAGAGGAAGCAAAGTTCCTACCGCGGGAATCATCACGATGACACAAACCGTGATAACAGCAGAAATAAGTGCATCGGTTAGCGCGTAGGCGCCGGGGGAAGAGCGAAATGCTGCTCGATAACCCTGTGCGTCGAAAGACAAGAGGAGAATGTGGCGTCCGCGTAGCCCAAGAAGACAGAGCGCGCCAAGCGTTGCTGCAGCGGCCAATGCAATATCCATCGGAGTAACGGTCATGATTGACCCCGTGAGGAAACTCGAAATCTGCAAGGGCAGGGGAGCAAACCACTTCGAGAGGAAATATCCCAGGGCAAAGCTGAACGTCAAGACGACTCCGGCAGCAGCTCCGCCCGAGACTCCTGGAATTCGTGCCAGGGCGCTCATCAACGCAGAAAGAGGCAAGCATAATCCCAATGCGCCCAAGAATACGCAGAGCGCAAGAATACTGTGATCCCTGGTGAAAACGGATGCGCACACGACACCGATTACCGCGCCTGGAAAGGCTCCGTGCGTGATTGACTCTGCGAAGAACACGCGCCCGCGCAGCACAGTCATCGTCCCAACGATTCCGGAGAGAATTCCTAGCAGCGCCAGTTCTAACAGAGGAAGGAGAAGGATCGCTAACATGTCCGAACTCTCTTTCGCGCGCCGTTAATTCCGACGATGAGTGCGCACAGGGCCACCTGGGTAAGAGCAACCGAGGCTTGGGGTGAAGTAGGTCGGGGAAGGGGAATCAAAAGAGTGGCCATCCCCAGCGCACCACCCGCGCAGGAAAGAAGAACAGAAAAGGCCAGCATCTGCCTCGGCGATGAGGAAAGAAGGCGGGCAGCGAGTGCGGGGACAACGAGATACCCCACGACCAAAAGAACACCAATTGCCGAGGCCCCTGCGACGACGATCGCGCACATCGCGGCGTTGAGGCAGACATCGCAAAGCGTCGTGGGCACTCGCGCGGCAAGTGCTCCCGCACTGTCAAAGGCGCGCATGAGCTGGGCGCGCCACGAAAGAGCGACTAAGACGCAAGCGAAAAGGCAAAAGACGAGGGAAACTGCCATGCGTTGGGGAGTAAGCTCCAGAAGGCGGCCAAACATCAACGCTTCCATTTGGCCTGACATATCCCCCTTCTTCAGGGAAATAATGACTCCGAGCGCGAAGAAAGAGGTCAGGACAACTGCCGCAGCGGCCTCGTGCGCGCGGTGACGCATCGACCAGGTCAAGGCAGCAGCAACGAATATCGCGCAGATTCCTCCGCCTGCAGGGATCCAATCGATACCGCCAAAAACCGCACCAACGACGATCCCGGGAAAGATCGAATGGACCGAAGCCTCGGCACCGAATTGCCAGTTGCGAAGATTCACCAGGGTCCCGACCGCGCCGGCTGCAATCCCAAAGAGCACAAGGAAGAGTAGGGGGCGGAGGAAAAATGGAGATTGCCACAGGGGCGGAGCGCTTGCGATCGCGTTAAACATTGTGGATCCCGCCGAAAGCTTCATTGATGATCTCTGGACGGAAAACTTGCGAGGTTGGCC
Organism: uncultured Actinomyces sp.; assembly: GCA_963540435.1. Lineage (GTDB taxonomy): Bacteria > Actinomycetota > Actinomycetes > Actinomycetales > Actinomycetaceae > Pauljensenia. The sequence goes on along the minus strand of CAUTOM010000017.1, from coordinate 85 downwards.
CGTAGGCGACTTGGCGCCCAGCCACGATTAGGCTCTCATCGCACACTTGAGTTGCGACCCGATAGTCATGGGTTGAAATCATGAA
>CAUTOM010000016.1:0-29553 GCA_963540435.1 uncultured Actinomyces sp. | reverse complement strand
AAATGGCGATCTCAGGTGTCATTGGCCTGTGCGCTTCCTTCGTTCTTTCAATCGAGGCATGGCAACTTGCTTCCGATGATGGCCGCAGGTTTAGCTGCGATGTCTCTTCGGTCCTGTCGTGTTCAGCTGTTGCTTCGACGCCGCAGGCGCGCGTGCTGGGATTCCCCAACGCTTTCCTTGGGATCTTCTTCGAGGCGATTGTGCTGGCAGTTTCCTTTGCCCTCATCGCGGGAGTCCGCTTTCCCAAGTGGTACATCCTGTGCATAGAAGCGCTCTACACAATTGGCGTGCTCTTTGCCTACTGGCTCTTCACTCAGTCGTACTTCGTGATTCATGTTTTGTGTCCGTGGTGTTTGCTGATCACGATCACAACAACTCTGGTCTGGTTCGGATTGACTCGGGTGTGTATTAAGGAAGGTGTGCTCCCAGCCCCGAAGTGGTGGAAAGCCGTGATGAAGTCCGGTGGCGACTGGCTCGTCGCTGTCCTTGTGATTACCGGTATCCTCGCAATGATCGCCTTCAGGTACGGTCCTCTTCTCTTCGGGTAACTCAGATCAGACTGAATCGGTCTCCAAATGCCAGTGCCATGTGATGAACTAGAGGCATGGTGATGGAAGAAATCGCGCTCCCAGGCTTCCAGCTCGAGGATGCTGAGCCTCGACTGGTTGCACATGTGTACGTTGACACAGATCTTCCACACTTGGACCGTCCCTTGGACTATGCGGTTCCCAAAGCATGGGAAAATATCGATCTTGCGGGATATATCGTTCAAGTTCCTTTAAGTGGTTCAAAACGCGTGGGATGGGTCCTCTCATGCGAACGCGTAGATGCTCCAAGTCCGGCCATCCGCGAACTGATAGACGTGGTTTCCACTTGCGCAGTAGTAGCACCGCAAACTTTCTCTCTTGCTCGATACATCGCTGACCGCTATTTATCGACTGTCTCTGCGGTCCTAAGCCTCGCGGTTCCACCACGACGTGCATCAGTCGAAAAAGAGAAACACGTTTCGTTTTGCGAAGAGATTAAGAAGCAAAGTGAGGTCAACGCATGGAAGCCATACCCTTACGGGACAAACTTCATTGAGCATTTAGAGCAGGGCGACAACCCACGCTGTGTCTGGACTTCGATTCCGGGACGATCCACACAAGAAATCGCTGAACTTGCCAGCGCAACATTGAGATCAAAGCGTTCCACATTGATCATTACGCCCACGCAGCGTTCGGCACAGCGTCTGAGCTGCGATCTTGAGGATCTTCTCTCGGTCCCTATCGCGCTTTATACTGCAGAGCAATCTGCCGTTGACCGTTATCGGATTTACCGACAAAGCGCTCAAGGCTCGCATCGCATTGTCGTTGGCACGCGTTCAGCAGCGTGGCTTCCCCTGAAAGACTTAGGTTTGATTATTCTCTGGGGCGATGGAGACGATCACCTTCGAGAGATTCGCAATCCACGTACGGATGCACTCGATATTGCGGTTGCTCGCGCGCACCTTGAACATGTCGCATTGGCTGTTGGCAGTTTTAGCCGTTCGGTAAAAGCCCAGTATCTTGTGGCACGTAAGTGGGCGATTTCCCTGAATCCAGAAAGAGAAGTGCTGCGTGAATCAACGGGGCGTTTCTTTGTATCCGATGCCCTTGACGCTGAACGCCAGGGGAGTGCGGTACATGCTCTGCTCCCGCCCGATGCTTATGCATGCATTCGCCGAGGCCTCACTGAAGGTCCAGTACTCATCCTTGCCCCGCATTCGGGTTATATTCCCATTGTTGGTTGCCAGCGCTGCGCAGCACCAGCGCGTTGTGAAGTTTGTTCAGGGCCTCTCAAAGTTTCACGCGATCAGAGCATTGTCTGTTCGTGGTGTTCACGGGCAGCACATAACTGGAGATGTATGAAATGCCAGGGGACTGCTTTACGGTGGTGGCGGATTGGCTCTGAACGCATTGGCGAAGAGGTCGGACGTTCATTCACCCAGGTACCGCTTCTCATTTCTCAGGGCATTGATGAGCAGCGCCCCTCAATCAATTCCTCTCCGCGAATTGTTGTCGCTACGGCAGGCGCACAACCCGATACCGAATCGGGGTACGCTGCTTTGATCATTCCCTCCGCTGCGGCCTTAGCCTCACGACCGGAACTTTGGGCTCCCGAAGAAGCGCTTCGCCGTTGGCTGACTACAGCAGCTCTGGTTCGGCCACAAGGCCAGATTTGGGTCTCCGCGGGACTCGATCAACCTCTTGCGCAGGCACTGATTCGTTGGGATCCCGAAGACTATATTCAGCGTATTTTGGACGAACGCCACGTGCTCCGTTTCCCGCCCACTGCTTCGATTGTTGCGATCGACGGCCCCGAAGATCAGCTCAATACTTTCTGCAAAGAACTACCCGCTGAGCTGATCGGCATCGTTGACGCGCCACACAGCGATAAACGCACAGTGAATCAGGCAAGTCGCCGTGCGCTCATTCGATGCGACACTGAAGACTATCCGAAGCTTGCACGTGTCCTGCGTGAGCGCTTGGGAGTACGTTCAGCGCGCAAACTCCATCCTCTACGACTGACATTGAATCCCCCTGAACTGTTCTAAAGAACCGCTAGACTATGCCTGTGCGAATTGTTTTTGCTGGTACCCCCGAAGCGGCGCTACCGACACTCAATGCCCTGGTCGCCTCTTCTCATGAAGTTGTTGGAGTGATTACTCGCCCGCCTGCGCGAAGCGGTCGCGGACGTACACTCGTTCCGTCTCCTGTGGCCTCACGTGCAGCCGAGCTCGGTATTGACCTGTATGAAACTTCCTCGCTTAAGAGCGATGAGGCATATGAGCGTATTGCTCATTGGAAAGCCGATATCGCAGTCGTTGTTGCCTACGGTGCGTTGATCCCACTGCGTATCCTCAACATGTTGCCGCACGGTTGGCTCAATCTGCATTTTTCGAATCTTCCGGAATTTCGCGGTGCAGCCCCCGTTCAATGGGCGATCCTTTCGGGGTGCGAAGAAACCGCTTCATGCGTATTCCAGCTCGAAGAAGGCCTTGATACAGGCCCGGTCTTCTCACGACTTCCCATTGCTATCGTGAATCAAACCAGCGGTGAGCTCCTTGAAGAGATGGCGCTTGCAGGATCCCGGCAGGTTGTCGAAGTCGTGGATTCGATTGCTACGGGCAGCGCACACTCTCAGCCGCAGATCATTGATCCAGCTATTGAGCTTCACTATGCCCGGCGTTTAGAAGCTTCTGATGGGGCTGTTTCCTTTACTGATAGCGCTCGGCAGACGTGGCAGCAGATTCGTGCTGTTATTCCAAGCCCCGGCGCCTTCACGCTCGTGAATGGCCAACGTCTTAAGCTTGGCAAAGCCTCCCTGACTGACATCCCGACCCCTGGCCCTGGACGTTTGATCGTTTCGAAGAAGAGCGTTCTTGTTGGGTGCGCTGATTTCTGCCTTGAGCTAGGTCAAGTCGCCCCCGCAGGCAAGAAGTGGATGGAAGCTGCTGCATGGGCCCGTGGTGCCAGGCTAAATGACGATGCTCGTCTAGGCGAAGGGCTTGAGCACTGATGGCAACTCACAGGTATTCCGACGGCTATCGCTCGTTTCGTGAGGCAGATGCGCCGCGGCAGATTGCCTACGAAGTTCTGCGCTTGGTGCGCGAAGAAAACGCCTACGCGAACCTTGTACTACCGAAGGTACTTAAGGAGTTCGAGCACAGGGCACACGTCGATCAGCGAGATCGTGCTTTCGCAGTTGAACTCACGTATGGTTCACTGCGTGAACAAGGGTTCCTCGACTGGGTGATTACTCGGAATTCCTCGCGTCCGCTCGCGCAGATCGAGGGGGCAATTATCGACATCCTTCGTTTGGGAGCCTATCAGCTCTTGCGAATGCGAGTGCCCGACCATGCTGCGGTTTCCCAGACCGTTGATTTGGCGCGCCAGTATCTTAGCGCGGGGCCCGCAAAGTTTATTAATGCTGTTTTGCGTTCGATTATCCGCGAAGGCGATGACGTACGACGAGAAGCATTGGACGCGTGCGATCAGACGCAGCGCCTTGCAATCGAGTATTCGCACCCGCAGTGGATGGTCGAAGAATATACGAAAGCGCTCGTGGCAAATGGCTGCGAGGCCTCGGAAATTCGCGAACTTTTAGCGGCGAATAATCGAGCTCCTTACGTTTCTTTGGTTGCGCGACCGGGGTTAATCGATGTCGATGAGCTCGCTGATCAATGCGAGGAGTATTTACATACACGCATTGCTGACGGCGAGGTTTCACCTTATGCGATTCTCCTCGAATCTGGAGACCCCGCGCGTATTCCCGCGATCCGGCAGCGCAGGGCCGCAGTTCAAGACGAAGGTTCGCAGCTCGCAGCCATCGTCGCTGCTTCTGTCCCGGTGGACGGCTCGGATACTCAATGGCTCGACCTGTGTGCTGGGCCGGGCGGGAAAGCCGCATTGTTCGCTGCCATTGGCCAGTCTCGAGGCGCGTACCTTATTGCTAATGAGATCCACCCACACCGCGCACGCCTCGTTGAACGCACCCTCGAACACCTTGATAACACAGAGGTCGTGTGTGCTGACGGAACACAATTTGGTGGAGAAACATCCCGCTGGCAATTGGGCACTTTCGATCGCGTGATCATTGATGCGCCGTGTTCTGGTTTAGGCTCAATGCGTCGGCGTCCAGAGTCCAGGTGGCGCAGACAGCCCGAAGACCTTTCACAACTAGTGTCAATCCAAGAGCGGCTTCTTGACCGAGGCATTGCCTTGACCAGAAATGGCGGTGTCATCGTCTATGTGACCTGCTCGCCGGTTCTTGCTGAAACGCATGAGCAAGTTACTCGCGTGCTTTCAAACAGCCAAGTTGAGCTGATTAATCTTGCACCTATAGCTGCACAGATCACGCCACGTCCCCTCGATCTTCCCCCAAGCAAAGGCATTGCTGCCTCAACGCTCCAACTGTGGGAACACCGTAACGAAACTGACCTTATGTTCATTGCTGCACTCAGAAAGCTCTAAGACCGCCAGGAGATATCATGACGATCCCCGTCATTTCGCCGTCGATTCTCAATTGCAATATCGCTCGACTTGAGGATGAACTCACGAAGATTTCGAGCGCTGATATCGCCCATGTTGATGTCATGGACAACCACTTTGTTCCGAATCTGACCTGGGGACTTCCCGTCGTCGAGGCCTGCGTCCGAACCAGAATTATGCCCATCGATGCACACCTCATGATTGCTGACCCCGACCGCTGGGCGCCTGCCTATGCCGAGGTTGGTTGCGCATCCGTGACCTTCCACGCCGAGGCTGCGGGGGCTCCGATTCGAACCGCTCGCGAGATCCGTCACTTTGGAGCGCGAGCTGCGCTTGCTCTCAAGCCTTCAACAGATATCGCTCCCTACATCGATCTGCTTCCCGAGTTCGACATGATCCTTGTGATGACTGTTGAACCTGGATTTGGGGGGCAGAGCTTCTTAGATACCATGATTCCTAAGATTCGCAGGACTCGGGACGCAATTGATGCTTCTGCACTCGATATTTCAATTCAAGTCGATGGGGGAGTTTCTCGTTCGACAATCGAGCTGGCCGCTGAAGCAGGAGCGACAAACTTCGTTGCGGGTTCTGCAATTTTTCGTGCAGAAGACGCATATGAAGAGATTGCGACTTTACGTTCGCTTGCTCACTCACATATGCACTAGAAATGACACACGCATCGCAGCGTGCCACAATGATCGTGTACTTCGGGGTCGGTGTAAGTCCGAGCCGGCGGTGAAAGTCCGCGACCCGCAATACCTATTGCGGTTGAACTGGTGAAACTCCAGTACCGACAGTTAAAGCCTGGATGGGAGAAGTAGTTGAGCGGGTTTATACCCCGCTGAGCGGCTGCATAGCTCGAAGTGCGGGAAGGAATACCGTGAAGCGTCGAGCCTCTCGCCGTCTCATTGTTTTCGCACCGCTGCTTGTTCTTGCGTGTATCGTCCTTATTTGGTGGGCCATTACCGCGTGGAGCGGGATTCAAGCGTGGCGTCTGCCTTCGCCGTACGCCGTCCTCGCCCGAGGATACTCCCTTATTCAACAGTCCTCTCTCTGGCTCGCGTTTGCGAGTACAGGCGGAGAGGCTCTAGTCGGCGGACTCGTCGGCGTGTGTATCGCACTGCCTCTGAGCTACTGCATCTTCCGTTTCCAGACACTATCGGATGCGATTGAACCTCTCCTTGGGGCCTCTCAAGCGCTCCCTGCGGTTGCCCTCGCACCTTTTTTGGTGCTCTGGTTTGGATACGGTCTTGTTCCGATTTCTATGCTTTGCGCATTGATCGCTTTTTTCCCGATCCTCATTTCTGCGCTTGTGGGTCTTCGATCTCTTGACCGTCAGGTCTTAGAGGCTGCTCAGCTTGACGGAGCGGCTGGCCTGACGATGGCTTTGCGAATTGAGATTCCATTGGCCTCGCCGGCAATTCTTGCCGGAATTCGTAACGGCTTTACCCTCTCAATTACGGGGGCAGTCGTTGGCGAAATGGTGATGGGAGGAAAGGGCCTGGGAATGTTGCTTTCACAAATGCGAACGAATGTCGACACAGCAGGAATGTTTGTTGTCATCATTCTCCTGTGTCTCCAAGCGGTACTGATCTACTTGCTCATGTCCGCATGGGAAGCGCGCGCACGCGTCATGGTGGAAACCGACTAGTACGAACATGTGATTGGAGAGCAAAATGCGTCCTGTATTACGTAAGCTTGCCGCACTCGCTGCGGGAGTCGTTCTACTCGGTGGATGTCACGGTGGAACTCGCTCAAACGGTGCAACCGTTATCGGTTTAACCTACGTTCCAAATGTCCAGTTTTCTGGCATCTACCTTGCCCTCGACAACGGCAACTATTCTTCGCACAATCTCAACGTCGAGCTTCGTCATCATGGCAACGACGAAGGTGCTTTTACAGCGCTTTTGAGCGGAGACGAACAAGTGGTTCTGGCGACCGGTGATGAAGTCGTCCAAGCACGTTCGCAGGGTATGGATGTCATCTCGGTGGCGACCTATTACCGTGAACAACCCAATGTGATTCTGACGCGCAAAGACACCGGAATTCAGACTGTTGCTGATCTGAAGGGAAAGAAAGTCGGTATCCCGGGGGAGTACGGATCTTCCTGGCTCGCTCTTCAGGCCTACCTTGCAAGCGCCAATATGACGACTTCTGACGTGAACGTTATGTCGATTGGTTATACCCAGACCTCTGCTCTGAGTAAGGGGGATGTCGATGCAATCGTTGGTTTTGCGAATAACGAAGCTGTGCAGCTATCTGCCGCTGGAGTCGATGCACAAGCGGTGGAATGCGACTGCACCATTCCACTCGTGTCAGCATCTCTGGTGACAACTCCCCAGTGGGCAAAGGAGCATACGAACGAACTTAAAGAATTGCTGGCAGCTACTCAAGAAGGCATGACAACTGCCGTCGAACACCCCGACCAAGCCTTCGCAGCAACCAAGAAACGCGACACGACACTGAGTGACGAGAAAACTTCAGAGACAGCAACAAAGATTCTAACAGCGACGAATCTACTGATTCTTGGCGCGAATTCGTCAGTCTCGCTTGAACAGGATGCGAGTAGATGGAGCGAGATGCTGAGCTTCATGTCATCCATTTCCGGACTCCTTCAACAAGATGTCACGCTTGATGAAGTGATGACTAACGATTACGTACCGCAGTCATAGTTCTGATATTGCTCCTGATGCCCTCAGACACCGAACCGGTGTCTGAGGGCATCAGCGTGTGTGCGAACGATACGTTCGTACAAGCAGTGACTCTAGTGCATCAATGCTGTGCGACATGCTGAGTGCCCGTGCACGCTCGTAGTGTTTCATTCCCATATCGCGACATTCGCTTGGGCGGTCAAGCCAATAGTCAATGAGCCTGGCAAGCTTCACAGGATTGTCGTAAGGAAACACGCAGCGTCTATCTTGCGCGTATTGCCAGGTTGAGGATTCTTCGGATTGCGCGATCAAAGGCATAACTCCTCGTGCCATCGCCTCAAGAGCCGCAAGACCCTCGATTTCGACTCTTGCGCAGTGAACGTACAAATCCGCACGGTCGAGAAGCCCTTGCAAGTCCTCATGTGAAATGAAGCCAAAATGAACAGTGGCAGCAAGAGGAGAAGCTAGACGCCGCAGTTTGTTCTCAAGAGGGCCGCGTCCTGGCAGATAAAGATCAATTACTGGTGCATGTCGCGAGTATGCAAGAGCACGCAGTAACACTTCATGGTTCTTTTCTGGCGCATACCGTCCTGTTGAGACAAGAGTAAACCTACGTGGGGCCTGCGAAGCTTTCTCATTCCCGCGTGAAATTGGCAGTAGGACATCGGGAATCCACGAGTGCGGCAATCCGTTTGAGAATGCCTCAATTGGCACCTTGTATCCAAAGCGTTCTAAACGTTCCTTGACCGCTTGCGTTGGCGCATGAATACAGTCGCAGGATGAGTAGACCGACGAGTAAAACAAAGAATACAAGGCGCGATTGACGCTGGGACGATTCAATGCTGGGAATGGAGCAAGGAAATTTTCCGGATAGACGTGAAAACTCCCAACAACCGGAATATTAGCCCGCCTTGCTTCCCGGACTAAGACAGCATTCGCGGGCAGAGGATCTTCGACGTAGACGATATCTGCCCACTGAAGCGCAGCCCTCATCACGTGAAGATTCGGACGCGCGATGCGGAAGTTCTGCGCGTGGATATACCCGTTCATGATCGGAATGCGTAACTCTGTCAGTGGGTAATCCAGTAAAGATTCCTCACCGTAAGACAGTACTTTGAGCTCGTGCCCACGCTCGCGTAATCCTTGACAAAAATCGCGGGCAGAGCGCGCAAGACCGTTTGTGAGGTTCGTGTAGTCACTTGCCGAAAGGAGGATTTTCATCGCCGACTCCCGTCGTCTGACCGTGTCTTTGCTCGCTGGCGTACCTGAGGCACACTAGGCTAAAGCTTGGATCAATTCTGTCACAGGGAGGAGGCATCGTGGAGCGGAACGACACCGGCGTACGAATCCTCGACCTTCTCTTTGACCTAACTTCTGCAGAACGTGGACGTTCAAGGTCTCAGATTCGTCGGCTCACTCACTATCGCACGCTGAGCGATGATGCTTTCGACTCAGCTTTTTCGCGCGATAAGAACAGCTTGAAGAAAGTTGGAGTTGAGATCACCGTTTCACGCAGAGGTGAGGAAGTCATATATCGATTAGCTTCCCCCTCTGCACAAAATATTGATTTTACTGCCGATGAAATTGCCCTCATCGACCTGGCGGCATCGGCCTTGCAAACCCCGGATACCGCTCAGATTGCATCGTCAAAACTCCGTGCACACATGGAATCACGCTCGCGCGAGGCCATCCACTTTCGTCTCTCAGGCTCCGAAAACGTGCTGCCTCTCTACCAAGCCATTACAAGTCAAAGCGTCGTTTCGTTTCTCTATCGCAGTCCAAAGTCGACACAAACTCGAGCAGTAGAGCCATGGAATCTCGTGGTCTCAGGGGCAGCGATCTATCTTCAAGGCTTCGATCTTGACCGTGAAAGCGAAAGAACTTTCAGGCTTTCTCGAATCCTTGGACCAATCGAGGTGCTCGGAGACCCAGGAGACGCTCGTACTCATTCACCCCGCAGTGAAACTATCGACATTTCGCGCCCGCTGCAGCCGCTCTTTGCGGTACGTGAAGCATCGCCAGCATTCGAAGAAGCTAGGATGCATGATCGTGCTCAGGAAGACACCGTGGGGGAGTGGCATCTCTTCACTGGCCATCTTGCTCCCTATCGCTATTGGCTCCAGTTCGTTCTCCTCCACGCTGGAGATTGTGTTCCTCTCTGCCCCGAGCCCTTCGTTAAGGATCTTCGTTCCCGCCTCGAAAAGGCTTCTCGCTGCACCGAGGTGAGCCATGCCTGAAGAATCCCAACTGCAGGTCGCGCGCATTCTCGCCATGGCCTCGTGGATTAACGAGAATCCAGGCCACACAGTTCGCCAAATCGCACAGCACTTTGGGCGTACCTCCCGCCAAGTGCGCAGAGATATCGAGTACATGGGGGAGATCGGCGATTCTATGCTCGATCGTTCCTATGGGATCGACTGGCAACTTTACGACGAAGAAGAGATCGTCGTGATGCGGGGGAGTGCCCTTCCCTCGCTCCCTTCTTTTACCCCTGCCGAGGCCGCAACTTTGCTTGTTGCTCTACGTGCGCTTTCTCCTCACCTGCGGGAGGCAGAGAAGACCGCACTTTTGACAGCTGCTGCGAAGCTCTCTCGCCTTGCACAGGGACAGGCTACGTCTTCTTCCGGGGACAGGGAGATTATTCACGTACTCGGTGAGGAACCCGTTCACGCGAAGAGCGGAGAAGACGATACGGTTGCTCAGCTTCGCGAGGCCATCGCAGAGCGTCTCGAGGTGTCATTCACATATCAGACGGGCCAGATCTGCACCCCTCGTCATGTCTTTCCCCTTGGGCTGCGTCGCCTTGCTGATGCGTGGATTCTCGATGCTTGGGATCCACATCGAGAGGTCCATCGAAGCTATAACGTTACCCATATCGATTCACTACAGATCGGCGGGCGACGACCTCGAGTCGCAATTCCCGATGCCGCGGCCCCGCAATCCCTAACCCTCAAAGTCTCCCAAGGTGCACGGTGGCTCTGCGAAGACTATGAGTGCACGCTGCTTAAAGAAGACGCCGACACTGTGACGCTGAGTTTGCCAGTCTGGAACGAGGCATGGGTTCTCGCACTGCTCTGTGATATTTCGGCAGATATTATTGATTGCCCGGCCTCATGGCGTTTACGCATGGCTACTTACGCCCTACAGGCGCTTGAAGAGTGGGATCAATTTCACGAGACTAGGAGCGGTGAGTGAGTCCAGCACGGAAGAGACGTCGCGCATCAATGGACGCACAAGAACCGAATGAAAGCCAGTGGTCTCCCGCGCAGGGAATGCAGGCTTTCCGACGTCAGCAGCGCATTGACCGCTCGTTCCGTCAGAAGTACGTCGATACTTTGAGTTTTAGGCCTGACGACTTCCAAATCCGCGCGATGGATGCGCTTGAAGCTGGACACAGTGTCCTTGTGGCGGCGCCAACCGGAGCTGGCAAGACGGTTGTTGGTGAGTTCGCTGTGGCGCTTTCACTCTCGACCGATTCACGTGCTTTCTACACCACTCCGATTAAGGCACTGTCTAATCAGAAGTTTGCTGATTTTCAGAAACGCTATGGTGAAGACCGCGTGGGGCTACTTACTGGCGATACATCGATCAATCCTGACGCGCCCATCATCGTCATGACCACCGAAGTTTTGCGAAACATGATTTACATGAGCGCAGACTTGGATACTCTCAGTCACGTTGTGCTGGACGAGGTGCACTATCTTGCGGATCGTTTCCGGGGCCCCGTCTGGGAAGAAGTGCTTATTCATCTACCCCAGCACACGCGGGTTGTGGCCTTGTCCGCGACTGTGTCGAATGCCGAGGAGTTTGGCGAATGGATCGGCCAGGTTCGTGGTTCTTGCGAGGTCATCATCTCTGAAACACGCCCTGTTCCGCTGTTCCAACACATGCTTGTTGACGGCGAGCTCTACGACGTCTACGCGCCCTCACGTCGAGGCACTGGACAATCCGAGCGGCTTAACCCCGAACTTCTCTATGCATGTTCGCCCCAAGGCCGACGTTTGAGTCAACGGCGTTTTCGTTCGCGTCCCGCAACCGTGATCACTTTAGACCGGGCAAATCTTCTACCGGCGATCGTTTTTATTTTCTCCCGCGCGGGCTGCGAGGACGCGGTTCGCGAAGTCCTTGCTTCCGGAGTGAGTCTGACAACTCGTTCCCAAGCCGAACGTATCCGCGACATTGCACAGTCAGCGGTGAGCGCTATCCCGGTTGAAGACTACGCGGTTTTAGGGATCGATTCGTGGATTCGTGCCCTCGAGAGGGGAGTAGCTGCGCACCACGCAGGAATGCTCCCCCTTATGAAGGAAACCGTTGAAAAGCTCTTCACCATGGGGCTTCTGCAAATTGTCTATGCGACAGAGACTCTTGCTTTGGGTATCAATATGCCTGCACGTTGTGTTGTGATTGAGTCCTTACAAAAGTGGAACGGTGCTGAGCACGTTCGACTATCAGCCGGGGAGTTTACGCAGCTTTCGGGGCGCGCGGGACGGCGTGGGATTGATGTCGAGGGGCATGTGGTTGTCAGCGGGCGTCGAGACATTGCCCCCGAGGAAGTCGCAGCTTTGGCCTCGAAACGCACGTATCCGCTTGTGAGTGCTTTCCATCCGACGTACAACATGGTCGTTAATCTGCTTGCGCATTCCACGCGCAAAGCAACCCGAAAGGTTTTGGAATCTTCTTTTGCGCAGTTCCAAGCTGATTCTTCAGTTGTGCATCTTGCTCAGAGCGCGCGCTCTCTCGAGAAGGACTTGGATTCTTTAGGCGAGCATGTTGAGTGCTCTCGAGGCGATGCCCACGAATACTTCAGTATGCGTGACCGTCTTGCGCGCCTCGAGAAGGAAGCTTCACGCGAACATACAAGCGAGCGCCGGCGCCAAGACCAGGAGCTCTTCCGCTCGTTGAAGCCCGGTCAGGTTTTTGATATCGGCGTGAAACGTAAGGCCCGTCGATACCTTGCGCTCGAACTCCAGCATTCCGCGGGCATGCGACCTTTGCTTCGTACTTTGGGAAGCGATGGGCGTTTGCATACCTTGAGTTTGGAGGACTTGAGCGGAACCCTTGAACTTGTTTCCGTGCTTCGCCTTCCTCCTTCCGAGGCTTTGCGACGCCATCGGGGACGCGAAGAGTGGGCGCATCGTATTCGCGAACTTCGAACCAGTGGAAAGTCCAAGAAACACGCCTCACCACAGGCGTTACCAATCGATCGTGAGATCGCCACACTTCGCTCAGCCATTCGACGGCACCCAGTCCACTCATGCCCGCACCGTGATGAACATGCTCGAGCGGGGCACACGTGGGCAAAGAAGAACGCCGAGTATGAAAAGCTCCTCAAGCGGATTGATGGGAGAACGAACTCTGTCGCATCTCAGTTTGACCGCGTATGCGCAGTTCTCGACCGGATGGGTTTCTTAGTTGATGATCGAGTAACGCCTTCGGGTGAAATATTGAGGCGTGTTTTTGGCGAGCGCAATCTTGTTGTTGTTGAGGCTCTTCAAAGCGGTATTTGGGACAATCTTTCGGCCCCTGAATTAGCTGCAATAGCCTCAACCTGCGTCTTCCAATCACGGGGAGAGGAATCTGCGGGCGTTGAACCGTGGACTGCAACTTCAACAGTTCTTGCGCGCGCCTGGGAACAAACATTCGCGCTGTCGCAATCGGTTATTTCGGTTGAAAAGGAACTCGGGGTTCCTTCAACTCCTGAGCTTGATCCCGGACTTGCACAGGCGGTAATCGCGTGGGCGAACGGCGCAACTTTAACGACAGCAATTTGGGGGACACCTCTTCTTGCCGGAGATTTCGTCCGTTGGGTTCGCCAAGTCGTTGATCTTCTCGATCAACTCCGTCATGTTGCTGCACCTGTTCTTGCCAGCAAAGCGCGAGATGCGCGCCAGCTTCTTCTTCGAGGAGTGGTCACGTGGGACGCCGAGTGACACGAGGTCTTCGCCTAACCCTCTTCGATGGCGCGGTATGTCTGCTAGCAGGATTCGGCTTGTGGGCATCATTCCCGGATCTGTCCTTCGCTATTGTGATGATCCCCTCGGCAGCGCTGATGATTTCGCGTCTGGATCGAGTCGGTGCATGGCGCGCGGCCTTTTATATGTTTCTTGTGGGACTATCATTTTGGCTTCCACTTATTCCGTGGACTGCTCAGGCAACCGGAGGGAGCGTTCTTCCGTGGATTGCCTTGAGCGTCGTTGAGACAGTGTTCTTTTCGTTTTGGGGCGCAATTTATAGCGGACTCATGCGTTTATCGTGGGCACGTTTCACGCTCGGACAGATAGTTGTAACTGCGGTTTCTTGGGTGGGTGTCGAACAGCTGCGGAGCCATTTTCCGTGGTCAGGATTCCCCTGGGGTAATCTTGCTTACCCCCAGGTGGCAACGCCTTTAGGGCACTTGGCCCCCTGGGGAGGGGAAGTGCTTGTAAGCGCAGCAGTCATTGCATGCGCTGTATGTCTTCGCCGCGCATTCGATTTCACCGAGCGAGGAGGCAAGCACTGGTATTCGCGCCCACTAGCTTTGGTTGGTGCCTTAGTGATGTTCTGCGCGCCCATCGCCATTCCATTACATTCTTCCCAAGAAAACGGCGCACTCACAGTCGCAGCTATCCAAGGCAACATCGAGCTTCCTGCTCTTGAAACCTACGCTCAGCCCGGGAAGGTCACGGGAAACCATGCGCGGTTAACGAAAGATCTTGCTGCGTCAAAGGAGCACGTCGATCTTGTCGTCTGGGGTGAGTCTTCAACGGATCGCGATCCTCTTTATAACCGCCTCGTCTCAGGGCTGATTGGATCGGCAGCGCAAGATGTGCAGGCGCCGATTCTCGTGGGTATTACGCGTGTCCAAGACGATCGCCGCTACAACTACATGGGCGTATGGTATCCAGCTTCAGGCTTGAGTGAGTCCTATTACGGCAAGCAGGTCCCTGTGCCTTTCGGTGAATACATTCCCGCGCGTTCAATCATTTCGCGTCTAGCAACTGAAGCTGCACAAGTCGATATCGATCTTGAGGCGGTGGATAACTCTTCGCGTTTCGATGTGTCTTTGCAGGACGGGAGAGTAGTTCCTCTTGCGATGGGAATCTGTTTTGAGGTCGCTTACGAGGATCTCCTCGGTGAAGGAGTTGCCTCCGGGGGCCAGATGATAGTTATTCCTTCGAATAACTATCATTTCGGACTCAGTGCCGAAGGGGCACAACAGACTCAGATTGCGCGTTTCCGTGCGATCGAGTTTTCACGTTCCACGGTTCAGGCTTCAACAACAGGAAATTCGATTATTGTTCGTCCTGATGGAAGCGTTGTCGCTCAAAGCGGCAGGATGCAATCTGCGACCTTAACTGCCGAGGTACCACTGCGTTCTTCTTTGACCTGGGCTGCGCGAATAGCGCCGTATTCCGCTAAAATTAGCTGGGTATCAACTGGAATTCTTTTGGTGTTGCTATGCATGCAAACCATTCGTCGATCACAAGGGAAACGCCGTTCATGACGAACTCTGAACAGATGTATGAAACCGGCAGGGGAGTGGTGGCTGTCATCCCCACCTACTGTGAAGTGGAGTCCCTTCCAGGTTTGCTCTCACGCTTGCATGCCGTCCTACCTGAGCTCAGTGTTTTGATCGTTGATGATTCTTCACCCGATGGCACGGGGGAGTGGGTGCGGGAACGTATGGAATTGGATTCCCGTCTTCATTTACATACACGACCTGCAAAGTCGGGGCTAGCAACCGCCTATGTTGAAGGCCTTGGGCGCGCGCTTGAGATGGGATTTGACTACCTCATTCAGATGGATGCCGATGCCTCGCACCGTCCAGAGGATCTTCCTAAGCTTCTCGTTCGCGCGGCTGGTCCAGATCATCCGGATATGGTGATCGGCTCTCGCTGGGTTCCCGGAGGGAAGACAAACGGGTGGGCGCCCTGGCGCGTTGCGCTATCGCGTGCTGGAAATGCCTATATCAACTTCTGGCTCGGTACGCGCATCAAGGATGCGACCGCAGGTTTGCGCGTTCATAAGGCTTCTTGGTTGCGGGAAACCAGCATTCTTGACAAGGTCTCGACCGTCGGTTTCGGGTTCCAAGTCGAGATGACGACGATGGCCGAGGCGATGGGGGCAACGATCGTCGAGGTGCCCATTACCTTCGACGAACGTGAATTGGGAGAATCAAAGCTCTCGGGTTCGATCTTTGTCGAAGAGCTTGTTATGGTGACAAAGAACGGCATTAAACGAAAGTTTTCGCGACGCAAAAAGTAGAAACAAGAAATCTGCGTCCATCAAAATTGATGGACGCAGATTATGTCAAGTAGTGCAGCTGAGGCATCAGCCCTTACGGTAGTGTCCTTCAAGGCGAAGGCGCCCCTCACGTAGGAGAGTCAGCTGTTCTTGAAGAACTTCTTCAAGCTCTTCAATTGAGCGACGCTCAAGGAGCATGTCCCAGTGAGTACGAGCAGGCTTTGCAGGCTTTTGCTCCTCATCCTCGGTAGCTTCGCCGATCAATTCTGCCATCTGACCGCAGCGGCATTCCCATGTAGCCGGAGGCGTTGCTTCTGAGGCAAAAGGAACCTCAAATTGGTGTCCGTTTGAGCATAGGTACGAAGCTGTAAAGCGATCCGCAAAGACGACTCCATCCTCGGACTCCATCGACTTCGCACCGATTTGCATTCCGCGTAGCGCGCGATCTGCCACCTTGATCCTCCCGCAGTATTGATTGAATGAATAGAAGTTTAGCCGAAATCCTTACATGCGGCGAGAATGCCAACATGAATGAAATATACGTCCCGATCCGATAATGTACATTATGTCAAGTAATCTTGATCCAGAACGCAAGACCAATAGTTCTTGGGATCCAACCACTTCCCTATATGGAACTGCGGCGGCGCACAAACTGCACACTCGGCCTCGGCAATGGAATTAGGAAACTGACCGCCTCAGCGCACGACGTGCGGCAAGCTCATCAACCAGGACGTTCTCTTCAGCGCGCTCGCTCGGAAGCTCGGCCAGCGAGCCTTCCAACTCTCGCCAGACACGTCCGACTGCGATACCGAATACGCCCTGTCCTCCTTGAAGAAGGTCGATCACTTCATCGGTTGAGGTGCATTCATAAACCGAGGCCCCATCGCTCATGAGAGTAATCGACGCAAGATCATCTACGCCGCGGCGATGAAGCTGCGTAACAGCGGTACGAACCTGTTGAAGAGACACTCCTGCATCAAGCAGCTTCTTCACAATCTTCAAGACAAGGATGTCTTTGAAGGAATACAAACGCTGCGAACCTGATCCTCGAGCGGCACGAACCGAAGGCTGAAGCAGCCCAGTGCGCGCCCAGTAATCAAGCTGACGGTAAGTAATTCCGACCGCAGAACAGGCAACGGGACCACGGTAACCAACATCATCCCCATCGCGACCTTCCAAGGGGTCACCAAAGAGCATAGGCTGACGCCCCTGCATGCCATCCAGCGGTTCTGCGCTCACGAATGCTCCTTGATACGAAAGAATGACGATCTGAGGTTAAGACTACGAACGTGAAGCTCAAGGGTCAATCAACAACGCGGCGAGCCTTCAAGTTCAAGTTGAAGGTTACACCCCTCCATCAGTCAATTGCGAAATCGCCACGCGCAACATTTCTTGGTGTAAATGAGCGAAGCGCTCCCCCAGCTCAAGACAACGCGCATTTTGTCGCTCACGATCAACAGCCCGATCACGCGGAGTCTGCGACAAAACTGTCTGATCAATGAGATCCGCGCTACGCTCGGCACCCTGACGAACTGAGCGCAGTGTGCGCGCGTCTACGCCCATTGACTCAAGCTCACGAATCTGGAGCACGACCTGAACGCTACGAGCTGGAAAATAGCCGGCGATATCGGAAGAAATTAATCCCAAGGTTACGTAACGCTCGATGGCACTCAAGTCACAGCCGGTCAGATCTGCAAGATCAGCGGCGGGAATCGCGCGACGATTGCCGACGGATACGACCTTACCTTCTGAGGCAACAACCTGAGCGGCGCGGCGCTGAGAGACTTCATGGCCAGCATCAAGCGCGCGGAGCTGATCACGGATGACATCGAGAGGTGAATATGAATCCCTCTGGCTCGCCAAAACATAGCGAAGGCGTTCGATATCCGCACGGGAATACTTCCGGTACCCGGCCGAAGTCCGCGCGGGGACAACAAGGCCCTTCTCCTCAAGGAATCGAACCTTCGACTGTGTAATAGCGGGAAACTCCCCTTTCAAGCGCTCGACGAGCTGCCCGATTGAGAGTTCCGGCTCACGACTGATGCCACGAGGCCACGGTTCGATTGTTTCTTCCGTGACCTTGCGCTGTGCGCGCGCGTTCATTGGACTTGCGGTGAAGGCTGGTAGGTCAGCCGATACTTGCCAATCTGCACCTCGTCGCCTGCGTGCAATTCACACTGGTCGACACGCTCACGATTAACGTAGGTGCCATTCAAAGAACCCGAATCGCGCACGGTATGCCCACCGTCACGAGAAAGGAACTGGCAGTGCTTACGAGAAACAGTAACGTCATCCAAGAAAATATCGGCACGCGGCGAACGTCCCGCGTTAGTGACTTCCGCATCCAAGAGGAAACGCGCACCCGAGTTCGGACCACGCTGAACAATCAGTAGAGCGGAACCCGCGGGAAGGGCGTTCACAGCATCCTGATCGCGCGCAGACAAAGGCAGAGGCGCATCCACGGCCTCGTCAACAGTGTTCATACTGAAGACGGAAGTCGTCGTCGGATCGAACTCCTGGCGCTGGTTTTCCATCACATACTCCAGTTCATAGGGACAATAGGCTCAGTATAGTGTGGCAGTGCCACCTTCGCGAAGGATCTATTGAACTTCTTTGGCAAATTCGGGTGTTTTCGGCTTTGACGTCGACGTGATTGTGAGGTCTTTAATCTGTGTGATCGTTACTGACGCGCCTTTGGCCCGCATCTGAGCAGCGCTACCGGCTTGAATTTCGAGAGCAGTCGATATGGTCTGTGAATCCCCAATCACTTTCCAGACATAAGGAGAAGTAATCTCCTCACCATCAACGCGGATCACTCCCCCATCACTCGTAAAACTCGAGGCGATAGTAATGCGATGCCCATTAATATCTACGGCTTCAGCGCCTGCATTGCGCAATTCTCCCATTGCCATTACAAAGTGCGTTACACTCAGCGAATGTGTTGAGTCAGCGATCACCATCTCAATACCGGGGCCATGCACCGCGACCTGCCCGGAGTTAATCTTTGCTTGCTCTTCAGCTTTCTTTGCTGCAGCCGCAGCTGCCTCTTCCTTTTGAGACTCGTCTTCAAGCTGGCTGACTTGAGATTCCAGGCGTCCGCGTTCCACACGCAAGTTCTGTTCTTGAACCGAAAGATTGTCGAGGAGTTCAACCAATTGCTCTTGGCTCAGAGAACTCAGGGGATCTGTGCGTTGTGCCCGCACCTGAGTGACCAGAGCGATTCCCAAAATCAGACAGATGGCGAAGAGAAGAAGGTGAGTACCTCGGGGAACAGCCAAGATCGCTGCGCGTAAGCGTGTGTGAATCGGTTGCAAAGGCTCTTGAGCCTGCGTGGCATCCTCGTGTTTGACGTGCTGTCCCATTGTTTAGGCCTTAAAGATCAAACGTCGAATGGACGCTGTGTTCGAGAAGATTCGAATTCCCAAGACAACCACGACTGCAGTAGTCATTGCGGAACCGACACCAAGCTGTGTCCCCAAGAAAACCAAGAGACAAGCAACGACAACATTCCAGAAGAACGACATCACGAAGACACGATCGCGGAATGTCCCTTCAAGCCACGCACGCCCGGCCCCCAAAAGAGCATCGAGTCCGGCAACGACGGCGACTGGAAGGAAGGGCTGCAGCCACGTCGGAACAGTGGGATCGATTAAGACACCCACAATAATTCCGAAAATCAATCCAAGTACTGCTAACACCTCAGTGTTCCCCCTCAACAGCCGTACTCCAACGAGTCGACCGATTCTCTCGCGCACTCAGAGTCATTTCTTTGACTGATTGCGCATTCAGTGTAATTCCCGTCAGTGATTCCGCGCTGGAAAGATAGTCCCCCGTTGAGCCTCGAACTAAAGATAGGGATAACTCGTTAGCGTTCCCGATGGCCTCAATCATGTATGGCGAAGAAATCGCTGTGACGTCAACAAGAATTGTCGAGCCCGCAGTACGGATGAACGATCCAGGCCCGATTCGCTGCCCGTTGACGCTCACGGCCTCGGCGCCGGCGCTCCACAATGCGTTCACAACCATGCGGATATCTTGATCACGTACTTGCCCTTTATCGCTTTGCCGTGATGAAGAAGCTCCGGGAGCGTCTGTCAGAGTCACTTTTAACCCAGGGCCACGTACCTCGGTGTCGGCATTCGCAAGATTGGTTGCCACGTCTTGATGGCCGGCATCCGTGTTTTGATCGTGTGAAAGCTCTTTTACCTGCCCGCGTAACTTTGAGACTTCTTCATTAAGAGAGGAAATCTGTTGCGTCTGTTGCTGAGCATGGCTGAGCAAAGATGAGTGCACTTCACTTAAAGACTGCGCGCGCAACCCCCTGATCGCAATGCCACTTCCAATACCAAGTGCAATGGCAATCAGTATCGTAATGGTCTGCTTGAGCACACCAGCCCTGCCATGTACTGGTTCACCGTGGTATGCGCCGTAGCCTGCGTCGAGAGGATTCTCAAGAATCGCCTTCAGTAAAGACATCGAGGCGGCGGGATCCGCCTGTTGCCCAGTCCCGTGAGTCTCTTGTGCGTCGTCGGTACTCATTGCCACTGTTTCTGGCGTGCAAAAGCACGCTCGCAATCGTCGAGTTTCTCTGTGACAAGGCGAGCAAGTGCGCCAGCTGCGCCTTTGTTATCGCTGAGCCATTGACGAGTCAAAGCAAGAAGGCGCTCGGCCTCGTCTGGACGGTCAGAATCGAGGCTCATGGGGAAACCGGCGTTAATGTAGCGCAATCCTAATCCCATCGATGCACGCTCCCAGAATGACGACAGCTCAGCGAAGAAGTGATCAGGATATTCATTGCCTTCCCACGAGGACGCATTGAGCCCCTGCAAAGACGCACTCAAATGATGATTCGATAGCTCCAGCGACAAGACTTCCTTCCACACCGTCTCGCGAATGGACGCGTCAGGAATGGAAGAGCGCGCACGAACCCACCGAGTCTTGTTCTCCCCCGTCGGCGACTCATCGAGCCACGCATCAAGTTGCTTTTCATCAACGAGGCCTCGCGCTGCCAGTGCGCAGCGGACCTCCCATGCGCTCTCCTCCCCCGCGATCAAAGGAAGCTCGTCCCCCTCTTCTGCCCGTGCAAGGGCCGCAAGCGAATCCGAGTAGATTGTGTCTACACCGCCACTCCAGACATCGACAAAGAGATGAAGAAGCGAACGCGAACGATCCAAGGACGTTGCGCGCATGGCTTGCGCAAGCGCGTGGAGGATCTTGCCGTCGTATTCCCCTCTGACATGCCCTGACAAGAAGGTGCGAGATTGCGCGATTGTCGCCAGAAGACGCTCAAAAATCGCGTCCTCCTTCTCCGCCGTCATGTGGGTCAATGCAGCGTCAATGTAGCGTCGGGGGTCAAGTTCTCCTTCACGCACGGCAGCAAAGAGATGTGACCAAATGACCGCCCGGGTGAGCGGTTGTTCAATACTTGAAACCCGTTTCAAAGCGGTTTGAGTCGAGCGCTCATCCAAGGTACCAACCGCGTAGGTCAGATCGTCATCATTGACAACGATGAGCTGGAGCATATCGGCACCGCCGGGGAGCGAAAACTTGTCGGGAACACTCAGCGACAGATCTCTTCCCTCGATGCGCACTCGATCCTTTGTGACGCGTTGAAGGGCCTCGCCTTGAAGTTCCCAATACGAAATATTCAGGCAATGAGGACGCGGGAGGCCTTCCTGCACGAGGCTCAGAGACGTAACCCTTCCGTCTGCATCACTTGTTGATTTCACGGAAAGCTTCGAAGGTCCCGTGGTTAAAAGCCACGCATCTTTCCACGATGCAAGATCGTAACCGCTGGCTTCTTCCAGTGCGGTTAATAGATCGTCGAGATCCGTCGCACCGTTCGCGTGGCGCTGAAAGTACAGGCGAACACCTTGATAAAAAACATCTTCACCAACCCACGCAACGAGTTGCTTGAGCACGGAGGCGCCCTTTGCGTAAGTGATGCCATCGAAATTATTCGTCGCAGCAGGGATATCGGGGATATCGGCAACGATCGGATGTGTTGTCGGGTATTGGTCTTGGGCATAGGCCCACGCTTTACGGCCGATGGCGAAGGACGCCCACTCCCCCGTGTAGACAGTTGCCTCCGCTGCCGTCGTCGTTCCTTGATTCTCAGCAAAGGACTCCTTCAACCACAGGTTGTCCCACCAAGCGGGCGTGACGAGATCACCAAACCACATGTGACACATTTCGTGAAGGATCGTGTTTGCTCGTTTTTGTCGAAGAGCGAAAGAGGGAGTATCCCTGCTGAGATAGCTCTCTGTAAATGTTACGCATCCTGGGTTTTCCATTGCCCCGAGATTGTATTCGGGTACAAAAATCTGGTCGTAGCTCCCCCAGGGATAGGTATATCCGTAGCGCGCGTGATAGTGATCGAGGCCAGCGCGCGTAACCATCAGGATATCGTCGCTATCCATCGCTTCAGCAAGCGCTTGCCGGCACATCAAACGCAAGTCGAGACGGGCCGAGGCGTCATCGCCCGCGCTACCTTCCCACGTTCCCCCATCAACAACAGCCCACTGACCGGCGACAACGGCCGTAATGTAGCTCGGCAGTGGTGGCGTGGTTGAAAAGTCCCAACGTGTGATTCCATCCTCCAAGGCCACCGTCTTCGCAACTCCGTTTGAAGTGACGACCCAAGAAGATGGGGCAAGCACATGGAATGTCCACTGGGGCTTGATGTCAGGCTGATCAAAACACGGCCATGCCCTGTGAGCATCTTCTGGTTCAAATTGTGTGTAGAGGTAGTAACGCCCATCTTCGGGATCACGATAGCGATGCAGCCCCTCCCCCGTTGTCGAATACCGACACTGAGCCTCAACACAGATAGTGATTTCTTGGTCTGTTGGCAATTCGTGTAGGTCGATCCGCTCACCATCGTGCGCGTATGGGACCGCGATTCCATTAACGGCGACCTGCTCAACGATCCCCGCACAATCAATGAAAAGATCGGGGGAGGCTGTCCTAAGCGTCATACGCGAACATACAGGGAAAAGCGACGCATGCGTCGCTTCGCTCAGATCAAGGGACACAGCAATGTGTCGCACCGTAATGGAAGCAGAGCGTTGGCGGGCATCTTCACGGGTGAGGACGTACATGGTGCCATTCTAGGTATTTGCCTGCTCACGTGTCGATGAAAGAGCTTTTCATGGGCCAAGAAGTTAGGCTGAACGGTATGACACAAGCCAATGAAATTCGTCCAAATAACCCCGCCATGCCAATTCGTCAGGCGCTTGAAGGCGTTGCAGACGTGGATTGGACCTTGTGCCCCGATCCCGAACTTAGTGTGAATGGCGTGAGCGTTTCTTCCACTGATATGGAAGAGGGCTGGGTTTTTATTGCGATTCCAGGCCTTGTCCAGCACGGAATCCGTTTCCTTCATTCGGCGCTGAGCTCTGGTGCCTGCGCTATCGTTACCGACCCTGAAGGGGCTTCGCAGGCTCACGCGGAGTATCCCAGTCTTCCGATCGTCGTTGTCCCCGACCCACGTCAGGCAAGTGCCCTCATCGCCGCGAATGTCTATCGCCACCCGGCCTCGTCACTGAAAACTGCGGCGGTTACTGGAACGAATGGCAAAACGACCACGACCTATCTTCTGCGGTCTATTCTTCGAGGGGGTTTTCGTGACCCAGCGCTGTGCGGAACAGTTGAGATCCGGGTTGGCGACCTCGTTATCAATTCGGAGAAAACCACTTCCGAGGCCCCTGAAGTCGAGCGAATTCTTGCACTTGCTCGCGAAAAAGATTGCGGCGCGGCGATTGTTGAGGTGTCAGCGCATGCGCTCAGCCTGAATCGCATCGATACCATCGTTTTCGACGTAGCAGCTTTCACGAATCTTCAGCACGATCATCTGGATTACTACGGTGACATGGAATCCTATTTCGCTGCCAAGAAGAGCCTATTTACTCCTGTCCACTCCAAGCAGGGCGTTGTATGCGTGGACGATGAGTGGGGCCAGCGCCTCGCACGAGAGAGCGAAGTGCCTGTCACGACAGTCGCAGTTTTTTCTGACCACGAGGCCGATTGGAAGGTCACCACGATTACTTTCGATCGCGATATCCCCGCCGTCACCTTTGATCTTGAAACACCTCAATCGCAACTGCGTACCATTCGAATGCCGATGCTCGGCGAAGTCAATGTTCAAAACGCCGTCGTAGCTTTGGTGTGTGCAGTCCAGATGGGCACCGACTTTGATGCTGCTGTCCAGGCTCTGGAGAGTGCAGAGCAGGTCCCCGGACGTATGACTTCCGTGAATCCGGATCCCGGAAATCAACCCCTTGTCATCGTCGACTTCGCTCACACTCCCGAAGGTCTTGAGTGGACTCTCAAGTCAGTTCGTGAACTGACTCGCGGCAAGCTCGTCCTGGTCTTTGGAACCGATGGCGACCGTGATGCGACCAAGAGAGAGCCTTTGGCCGCAATCGCCGCGCAGCTAGCTGATGTCTTGTGGGTCACCGACGAGAACCCCCGATCGGAAGACGCTTCTTCTATTCGTCGCCAGCTTCTTTCGGGAATCCGCTCGGTCCGCCCCGATCTCGAGAACGTGAGTGAAGTTTCGACCTGCCGCCGCGATGCAGTTCGCGAAGCCATTCTTGCTGCCCAGGCCGGAGATATCGTTGTGATATCGGGTAAGGGAGCTGAATGGTACCAAGAGATCCGCGGAATTAAACATGCCTACAATGATGTTCCTGTTGCACAGGAAGTGCTCGCGCAAGACGTTCGCGCGCGCCTCTAAGGCAAAGCAACCGATAGGATATGCCTGTGAGTGAAGAGCACATGGACATCCAAGACCCCTACGACGAAACTCAGGGGGAACTTCGTGCACGCGCGATGCGCGACTCCCTTGAACAATTCGACCTCGATGAAGAAGACCTTTCCCTATTAAACGAGGAATTTAACTACGGGGACGAGGTCGAAGATGAATTTGGCCTTCCAGTTCTTGCTGTTATTGGTCGGCCCAACGTGGGTAAGTCGACACTGGTCAATCGCATTATTGGAAGGCGCGAGGCCGTCGTTCAAGATACTCCGGGAGTGACTCGCGACCGCGTATCTTATCCCGCCGAATGGACGGGCCGACGTTTCACACTTGTTGACACCGGCGGCTGGGAAATCGATGTCAAGGGAATTGATCGATCGGTCGCAGAACAGGCAGAAATCGCGGTTGATCTGGCAGATGCCGTACTGTTCGTTGTCGACGCGACTGTTGGCATGACAGATACGGATGAACGTATCGTTTCGATGCTTCGACGGAGCGGCAAGCCAGTCGTATTGGCCGCAAACAAAGTCGATTCTGCTATGCAGGAAGCCGAGGCAGCTTATCTGTGGTCCCTTGGCATGGGAGAGCCTTACGCGATCTCTGCCCTACACGGACGAGGAACCGGCGACCTGCTCGATGCCGTCATGGCTGTTCTTCCTACGGAGTCTGCTGTTGCCTCGGCCCTTCCCGAAGGTGGTCCGCGTCGCGTTGCGCTCATCGGGCGCCCGAATGTTGGAAAATCGTCGCTACTCAACGCCTTGGCCGGCGCCGAGCGCGTTGTTGTGAATGAACTTGCGGGAACGACTCGTGACCCTGTTGACGAACTTATTGAGCTCGACGGCGAGAAATGGTGGTTTGTCGACACCGCTGGTATCCGTCGCAAGATGCATCGAACGACCGGCGCTGACTACTACGCATCGATCCGTACTCAGGCGGCTTTGGAGAAAGCTGAGCTTGCACTGATTCTGTTTGATGCCTCCGAGCCACTCACAGAACAGGATATTCGAGTAGTGCAACAGGCAGTTGATGCCGGACGCGCCATTGTCATCGTCAATAACAAGTGGGACTTGGTCGATGAAGAACGCCAGGCACAGCTGAGGGCCGAGTTGGAACGCGAACTCGTGCAAGTTGCTTGGGTCCCCCGCATTAACCTTTCAGCCAAAACGACATGGCATATCAATCGCCTCACGCGCGCTATGGACACGGCTCTCGAGAGCTGGGAAACACGCATTCCGACTGGTCGTTTGAATGCATTCTTGGGTGAACTGGTTGCAGCGCATCCGCACCCCCTTCGCGGCGGGAAGCAGCCTCGAATTCTCTTCGCGACACAGGTGTCGAACATGCCCCCACGTTTCGTCATCTTTACGACCGGGTTCTTGGATCCCGGATATCGTCGATTCATTGAGCGTCGTCTGCGTGAAGACTTTGGATTTGAGGGTTCCCCCATCCAGATTTCGGTACGTGTACGCGAGCGGCGTCGTCGTTAGTCTGATGGGCATGAGTAGTGGTGTGGCCTCCCCATGGTGGAGTTCCTGGGGTTACCCCCACACCACTAGTTAACGGTACTCAACCATCACTGCTCAGTCATCAGATTCTGTGGAAAGCTCGATTTTATACCTGAAGATTGTGCTCATATACGTCCCTGTACGCCGATTAAGAGATGCTGTGGCGTCGATTAGGGGTGTCATGGATCCGGCCCTTCGCGAATTCAGATCTTTCAGAATCGGCATCGCGTAGTACGCGTTCTTTTTGTTCTCCAGATCCATGAACCAATGACCGCCGAGATGATGACGATAGGTTTCACCGATATACACGGTGAGGAGATCGTGCATCCGCGGATCGTTAATCAGATCTTGCGGCGATGAGTAATGAGCAAGCATCCACTCTTCAAGGGCATCAAGAGCCTCAATCGAAAAGTTAAGATTCAGATCATTCTCTTTCGCGAATGTATCGATCATGTAATCCAGCTTGTCAGAAATGAAGAAAATCCATTCCTGAAAGTCTTCTTGCGTGTACGCCATCATTTCCTCATCTACGCTGTCAGCGCTTAGTTATGAGGAGATCCTACCACCCTCGAAGTACTGAACTTTGCTCTCCCCGGACCAGAATTCATCGCTGGTGGGATACCCGTAGCCTCCGCGTTCGTATCCACTGCGGCCGTAAACCTCAAAGATACGCCCTCGTACAAAGTGCTGTCCGGTCGTTGGCGACCAGTAGGCAGTTCCCTTGTCGAAGATTTGAAATACTCCCTTACCAGAGGGTGTCTCAGCGCTCTTTGCAACGCCTAGAACCTTCGCGCCGCCAAGATCCCGATAGGCGTTTGCAATGCCGGTGCCGTAACGCAATACATAGGTTCCCGAATCCGCAGACCAGGTAATCACTCCACCTTCGAATTCTTGGACGCACCCTGATCCTGCGGAGTATTCATCGCTTAGCGGGTAGCCGAGGAATCCTCGCTCGTATCCGGATGCGCCATAGGCACCAAAGATTCCATTACGCACAAAGTGCGTCCCTCCGTCGGCGGTCCAATACGCAGTTCCATACTCGAACACTTGGAAGACGCCTTTTCCGGACGGAGTTTCGGCGGTAGTTGGCAAGCCGATGACTTGTGCTCCTCCGAGATCCCGGTAGGCGTTTGCAATCCCAGTGCCGTAGCGCAGAACGTACGTGCCAGAATTCGAGGTCGCGATGACTCCGCCTTCGAATTCTTGCACGCTTCCCGAGGCAACTGCGTATTCGTCGCTGGTGGGGTACCCCAACTTTCCACGTTCGTACCCAGCCGAACCGTATTTCTCGAAGATACGGCCTCGTACGAAGTGCGTTCCACCCGCTGCCGTCCAGTAGGCGGTCCCCTTTTCGAAGACTTGGAAAACGCCGCTACCAGAACGAGTCTCATCCGATGTAGCAGCACCCAAAACCTTCGCGCCACCTAATTTACTGAAAGCGTTAGCAATACCAGTGCCGTAGCGAAGCGTATGGCTACCGGCATTTTGAGTCCACGTAATTGTTCCACCTTGGAACTCTTGCGCGCGTCCAGAACCTGCAGGATACTCATCACTCGTTGGAAATCCTAAGAACCCGCGTTCGTAACGGTTGTCACCGTATGCACGGAAAACTGATCCGGACACAAAATGGGCGCCAGTCTTTTCGGTCCAGTAAGCGGTCCCTCGGTCAAACAGCTGGTAGACACCGGGAGCACTTGCTTCTTCATTCGATTTGGGATTGCCCATGAGTGACTTACTGTCATTCCACAGGCCCCAGATCGCGCCTTTCACGGTGTAGGAAGGCGATCGATCATTCGCCGAGGTCGAGGCCGATTGGGAGGGCTGTGCCCCATTCTGCGCAATCTGTCGAATTGTTGGAAGCTTCGAGTATCCGGCATCTCCTGGGCAGCTCGTCGGATAAGTGTCTCGGTGGCCGGAAATACGGGCAAGATTGATGTACGTGCCGGCCCGATACTTCGGGTTCGATCCCTTAGGCCTAAAGCCTGCAGATTCGGACATATTCGACACTCCTGCACGCCTTAACTGCCATCCTGCAAGAGCAGCGACAGTATTGAGGGTTGCCTGAGATGGCGCCTCGGATTGATAGGTTCCCATCATCGAGATCCCCATCGTGCCGGAGTTAAAGCCTTGATCGTGGGCGCCAGCAACCATCTTGCCAGCCGGTGAAGAAAGGGTCCCTTTTCGTCCTTCAAAGGCACGCCCCCACTTATCGACGAGGAAGTTATACCCGATGTCCCCCCAATCCAGGGTGACTGCATGATAGTGATAGATTCCGCGAACAATCGATGCTGATTGGTCCATTGTGTAGTTGTTCGTGCCCGCGGTGTGGTGAACAACAACATGGCTTGCTGTAAAGTATTCCGGATCCCAGTCAAGGTAGGATTCATCCGCTCCCCAACCGCTCCTGCTGGTTACAGCAACGGGTAGTCCGTTGGGCTGAACAGTTGCGGGGAAAGCGCGAGCAAGTTTCGTTCCGTTAAGCCCACGTGCCTGACCGGAGCCTACTCCGGAGGCGATCACGCCTGAGTGCGCATTGCGAGTCTCGGTCGCCTCTTGATCGTCGTCGGTGTTCTCGGCAGAAAGATCTGCCTCTTCCCCTTCGCCGCTTTGAGCAGCTGGAGAAGACTCGATCTGCGAGGCAAAGCTTGGCGAGTTCTCTTGAACAGAGTCTTGATTGAGATCGGTATTCGCGGCCGGGACCGCATCAAGATCATGCTCGCCCAAAACGGTTTCGCCTTGAGGATTTTCGGGAACCAGTGCGACTTCGAGGTCCGAGGGAAGGTCAGATTCCTTTCCCGTGACGCGAACCTGAATTGCGTCGGCTCCAGCGGTTACAAATGGATCAGTTCCTCCGCGCACATTGTGTCCGTCAGCGCGGTCTTTTCCTGCGCCACCATCGCCATCGGTAAGGTACCACTGGCTCCATTCGCCGTTTTCGCGCACACGGATGTAAATCTGAGTGCCTGCGGCAAGGCTGTCTTTTCCGCTCCATGACAGACCTGTGACCAAAAATGGATCAACACTCAGGGGCTCCGTCAAAATCGCGGCGTCTTGGCTTGGATCGAAGCTGCTTGTCCCCTGGCTTTGCAAAGTTGCGCGAGAAATCCGCGTCAGCGCGTGCCCACTTCCGATGTTGACCGTCTCGAGGCCGGCTTGGGCAAGGTGAGTGGGTTCGCCCTGTGCTCGGGTCAAAACGATCTTTTGGACAGGACGTTCCTGCGCTGACGAGGCCGCAACCTGAGTTGCCGCTGGGGCGCTACTTTGGGGGGCTTCAGTAGCTGCAGCTTGTGGAACTACCAAGCTTGCGAAGGCAATGCCCGCCGCAAGAGAAACTAATCGCATCGAAGAACTCCGTCAGTGATGATGGTTTGTCACTTTCGTAACACTATACACATCTGTCACAT
>CAUTOM010000015.1:0-29793 GCA_963540435.1 uncultured Actinomyces sp. | reverse complement strand
TGGCTTCTCGCCTGGGATTGATGGGGCGCAAGCCCGTTCATAGTTTCGAAGAAGTGTTGTGGTTGACGGGGTCTTTGGATTATCGCTACAGCCGAGTGGTCGTTGATAAGCTCCGTGAATTCATGCGCAGCTGGCGCCCCGACGTTGTCTACTCGGAATTCAACTTGGCCGCGGTGATCGCCGCTCGAGCCGAAGGAATTCCCTGTGTGGGCAGCGGCTCGCAGCCGACGACCCTCTCCTACGCCTCAAACCCATGTAAATCCTCAGGAACTCGACGCCTACTGCGCGAGATGGGCCTGCCCGCCCCGGCCTCGTCGCTGAGTATCCTCGAGGGGATGAAACGCCGCTTCATCCCGAGCTGTCCGACCCTGGAACCGCGGGCGGGGGAGCGGGCGATCTACTGCGGGTTCCTGGACGAGCCGCCCGCACTGACGCCGACGCCTCGCGATTGCGCGGTCGTCTACCTCGGCTCTGGCAGTGTTCCCGCGGGAGTTACCGCACGGGTGGGCCGTCAGCTCTCGAGCGCGCTTGGCTGCGACGTCTACGTTGCAGGTGTGCCCGAAGCGGTCTACGCCGCAGCCGGCCACGACGTGCACTGCGCGCCTCGCCTCAACTTTGGCGAGCTCCTCCCTCGCGCCCGCGTCATGGTCCATCACGGCGGGCAAAACTCGATGATGGGCGCGTTGGCTTACGAAGTCCCACAAGTCGTTGTGCCCGGGCGTGTTTTCGAGCGCCAATTCAATGCCGAGGCCATCGAGCGTACGCACTGTGGCCTGAGCGTTCGCGCCCCTAAGCCCGCTCTTATTGCCGAGGCCGCGCTGCGCCTCGTCGAGGAACTCGCCCTGACCTCGGGGATTCGAGGGGTGCGCGACGAACTGTCGGCATTGGGTGGAACTGAGCGGATTGTCCGCGAGGTTGAGAGGTTACTCGATGCGCGCCCCGGCAATGACTGATCCAGGCATCTTGAGCCAAGGGATTCGCGCTATTCGGGCCTCCTTGGCACCGTTTGGAGGCATTGGCACAAGTTGGAGCTTTGAATGAGCGGTTTTTGGGGTACGCGATGCGTCCAAGTGGTGTCGATCTCGCCGGGTGGCGTCAATCGCGCCTAGTAGTGTCGATCTGGCCTAAGAGCGTCAATCCGACGTGGTAGCGTCGGATGGGTAGTACCGGCCAGGCCGTCTAAACCGACGCTGCGGAGGGGAGTCCCGTCTAAACCGACGCTGCGAGAGGAGCCGCCCCCGCCGGCGCTCTCAGTTCCACCCGCGCAGGATGGCCTCGAGGCCTCGTTCGAACTGGGCGTTAAAGTCGTAGCGGTCCTCAAGGAGATCTTGGATCAGTGGACGCAGCGCCTGCGCATCCTCGGGGTTGAGAGCCGCGCTCGCTGCCTGCAAATCGACGGGCTGCTCAGGGGTGCCGCCCACGGGTGGGACGACCTCGGCGGCAACGAATGCCGTTGTATAGATCGATACCGCGTTGACCAATCCGAGCATATCCGCGTTCGGAGTAAAACCTCGCCGGGCAAGTGTCACGAAAACGCGTGCCAGCTGCGAAAGCTGCTCGGGAGTCGACATCGGGTGCGTGAGCAGCAACATGACCGTGCCCGAGTGTGCGCGAAGCGTGGCGGCCAGACAGTACGCGTATTCGCGCATGTAGGCCAGCAGTGGTGAGGCCGAGGCGACCTGGGGTGCTCCCGGCGCGGCGGGTATCGCCTCGGAAGAGGCTGTGGACTTGGAACCCTCTGGCGTGTCCACTTCCCCGCCCTCAACGCGAGCCAAAAATGAGTCGAAAGTCAGACGCCAAACCTGTTCCGAAATACCCTCTAACAGCGCAGCCTTATCAGGAATATGGCGATAAAACGCGGCTTGGGACACCCCTAGGCGCTTTCCCAAGGACCGTAGAGATAGAGCGGAGAGCCCCTCCTCATCAACCAATTCGAGCGCAGCAGACAAGATCACGTCTCGCGATAGCGCGCGTGGCTTTGATGATGGCATGGACTCTCCGCTCGGGTGATTACTCCTTGTGATAACGAAACTTTATCAGTGCAAGCGCGGCGAAAGCGGCGAAGAATCCCAACAATGCGCCGATTTGTGGAGCGATATCTGCGAAGCCAAGACCGTCCAAGCTGACCTTGTTGATTGCGCTGTTCGCCCAGTAAGCAGGGGAGAGGCGTGCGGCGTGCTGAGCCCAGTCGGGGAAAGAAGAAACAGTGCAGAATGCTCCGCCGATTCCTGCGGCAAGCATGCCCACGATGTTCGACATGGACAGGGCTGCGTCGCGGCTGTGCGACCACAAGGCGATCGCAACGCCTAGGGCCGATAGGACAGCCGAAAAACACAGCAGAACCACCATCAGCGCAACAAGAGAGCCCTTCGGACGATATCCGAAAATCGCAGCGCCGAGCACGAGAACGACCGTAATCTGAACGCTCTGCATGATGTATGCAACCAGAGCCTTGCCGCTCAGGATAGACGCGCGCGAGGTCGGAGAGGCCTCGAGTCGCTCCCACGTTCCCCAGGAATGCTCATTGAAAAACGAGCCAATGATGTTCTGGACGGCGAGGAAAGAAAACAAAATCGCCATCGAGGGAACCGCCTGTTCAGCACCGGTGGCACCCGTATATCCGTCGGCCAGAAGCATCGACTTGAACGCCGGCATCATGAAAGGGATCAAGACAAGCGGGATTACTGTCAGGATGAGTGTCGGCGCTGGGTCGGTGAGTTGGAGGCGGATATTCAAGCGGGTCATTGCCCAAACTTGCTTAAGCTGCGACATGGTCACTCTCCTCAATGATGTGCAGGTATGCGTTATGCAGGCTGGGCTGATCGATCTTTACGTCGACGAGGCGCGCTCCCGCCAAGGCTGGTGACGCCAAAGCTTCGCCGATACGTGCGCCCGGGTCGGCCTCGTCCCCGGTGCGGCGAAGAACGTTACCGTCGGCGCTCCACCCCTCGAGTGGGGGAGCTGGGCGGTCGAAGGTGAGCGTGACCTCGGCGCTGCCGTGGGAGGAAATGATTTCTTCAAGGCTTCCGCGGGCAACAATGCGTCCCCCACCCAGGATTGCGATGTCAGAGCCAAGCTCCTCAAACTCCGCGAGATAGTGCGAGGTGTAGACGACGGCCGCGCCTTCCTCGGCCAGTTGGCGGACCGCGCTCAGGATCTGGCTGCGCGCTTCAACATCCGCGCCAACCGTGGGTTCGTCCATGAAGATCAGTCGAGGCTTGTGCATGATCGCCATGCCCGCATGAAGCCTGCGCTGCTGGCCACCCGAGAGGTGCGAGGCGCGTTGGCCTCGTTTTTCGCTCAAGCCAAGCAGGTCCATAACTTCGCCGGCGCGCTGGGCGGCTTCGCGGCGGCCAAGCCCGTGTAGCTCCCCGAAGGCGCTGAGATTCTGGGCAACGCTCAGGTCTGGATAGATGCCGAGATCCTGCGGTGC
Organism: uncultured Actinomyces sp.; assembly: GCA_963540435.1. Classification (GTDB taxonomy): domain Bacteria; phylum Actinomycetota; class Actinomycetes; order Actinomycetales; family Actinomycetaceae; genus Pauljensenia. The sequence goes on along the minus strand of CAUTOM010000015.1, from coordinate 26,360 downwards.
ATATCCGAGTAGCTGGCCGATGTTGTGCGTTGCGGGATCTTTTCCGCAGATGCGGACGCTGCCGGCGTCTGCTTTGCGCAGCCCGCACAAAATAGTGATGAGCGTGGACTTTCCAGCGCCATTTCGTCCAAGCAATCCAAGGATCTGCCCTGGCTCGACGCGAAGGTCGACTCCGCGCAGAACTGCGTGGGTGCCGTAGCTCTTGTAAATTCCCTGAGCCTCGAGGGTGGGCGAGTGTGGTTGTGACACGGTTATTCTCCCATCGGTTAACAGTGTTAACTTTGTGTCGAGATAGAGGTTAACACTGTTAACCGATGGGTGCAAAACTGTTCCTTCCGCGCTCTCTGAGAATCTTGGGCTTGGTCGGCAGCTTGCGGCCGCCCAGCGTGTTGATTGCCAGGTCCGTGTCTGATTGAGTGCCAGGTCTGTGTCTGCCAGGATGTCCGCACGCTTTTGGCCCCCTATGGAGGCATTGGCATAGTTTGGAGGCATTGACACAAGTTGGAGCTTTGGATGGGCGGATTTTGGGGTATGCGATGCGTCCAAGTCGTGTCAATCGCGCCGGGTGGTGCCAATCGTGCCTAATGGTGTCGATCTGGTCTGCTGGTGGTGATTCCACCTATAGGCAACGATCCGGCCTAACAGCATCAGTCCTGCCTAGTCGCGCCGGGTGAGTGGCCGCAGCGCCTGCGCATCTTCCGGGTGCAACGCGGTCCGAAAAACTGGAGGGGAAAGGCCCTACTGATGCGGGAAAAGTAGCGGCAGAGCGTGGCTGAGTTGGCGCGAAACCGAGGCCAGGGAGTGTGTCCCGTCCTCGTCGATCCACACCTGCAGGCTCTGAGGTGTCATTAGCGTCGGATACCTGCGGTAAAACTCGCTGAGCTGCGGACTCATGTCCTCTAGCGCTGGATCGTCTGAACCGACGCTGGCGATAATGCGGAAATCCTGCGGCCCCATGTCGCGGCTGCGTGCCCCCAGAGTTACTTCGTCAGCAATCTGGGGTAGGGGTGCGTCGTGATCGCGGCCAATCCATGATTCCCCGGCCATCGGCATGTAGCCGTAGAAATAGTCCGGGTTCAGGGCGAAAACATCCCAGGCCGTAATCCCACCCATGGAAAATCCGCCAAAAGCGCGGTGCGTGCGGCTAGCTTTTAAGGATTCATCTGTGGTGTCGCCACCCGCGTAGGTCGAGTAATGCGACTCGATCGTGTCGATCAAAGTATTAATCTCACTGGTCGCAAAGAAGCGGTTGAGCTGATAATCCGTTTCAAAATCGTCATTCACGAAAGAGCGATCAGGGTAATACGTCGCAAAAACAACGATCGTCGGGGAGAGCGCGCCACTGCGCTCCAGGTCATCAATCGCCGGCGAGACCTCGTCGGCCATCTCCTCTGCGCTGCTCATCCACCCGTGAGTCAGGTACGCGATATTGGCCGGCACTCCCTGTACGTATGTCGCAGGAACGTACACCAGTGCCTGCTTCTTATAGGTCACGCCCTGATATTCCTGCTGATAATCCACGGTATCGATCCGCCCGTGCAGGGGAATCGGATTCTGCGAGGCCGCAGGAATGATCACCGTTGTCCCGTCCGCCTGCTCGTGGTGGGTAACTGCGGGGGAGGGGGTCGAGGCGTGATAGGCCTCGTATCCTGCTGCGCTGACCAAGCCGCTTGCCGCCACTAAGGTGCCCACGGCAAGCGCGATTGTTCGCCTGCGGTCACGAGGCCGTGGCTGGCGCGCCGGCACTTCCGCGGTTTCGGGGGTGGGTGAGGTCGGAGTGCTCATCGGTAAAGTTCCGTGTACTTCGTGCGTGTTGACCTCATATAGTCGATTTTAGGTCCGCGGCTGTGTCGGTGCGAATGCGCCTTCGCTACCGGCGGATAGGATTGAGGCACCAACTGGACAAAGGAGTTGCCATGATTGCTGTCACGACCCCAACCCTCGAAGGTGCGCCCATTAAGCGTTACTACGGAATTGTTTCCGGAGAGACGATCTCGGGTGTGAACTTTTTTAAAGATATTGGTGCAGGCTTGTCGAACCTCTTTGGCGGACGGGCCTCGAACTATGAAGAGGAACTCTTCGAGGCCTCACAAACTGCTATCAATGAGATGTGTCAGCGTGCGCAGGCAATGGGCGCGAACGCGGTAGTCGGTGTGCATGTTGACTACTTCACTGCCGGAGCTGACAACGGAATGCTCGCAGCAATCGCCACGGGCACCGCTGTAGAGGTATAAGCGTATTTTTAAGTAAATCCCCGCACTTCAGGCGTAATGCTGCGCACTGGAATGCGGGGAAAATTCTTGTTGCATCCTTGATTTACCCTTGAGGAACTCTGTAAAATCGCACAGTATTCAATCCTGTATCAACAAGCAATGGTGGTTGTGTCATGGCGAAACTTCGCGGTTTAGTTCGAGTGCTGGGTGCTCTTGTCGTTATTGCCCTGGTCTTCCTCGGTGGAATGAAAATGGCCCCTTACCTGGGATTCTTGGGATTCAATTCCAAGAAGGTCACGACCGACACCACGATGATCACCAACTCTTTCTCTGATATCGCGGAGCTTTCGACCGAGTCCTATATCTTCACTGAGGTCGGCAAATACTCCGAGCAAGGAACACAGATTTTTGGCCTAGAGGTTCCCGGAACAGGAGCGTCATTCCTCATCACCTACTCGGGTGAGGTGAAAGCCGGCATCACCGATATCAGTGCAATCAAGGTAGAACGGGACGAGAGCCAGAAAACCATTAAGGTAACGGTTCCTGCCGCCGAGGTGATATCAACGAAAATCGACCCTGCGTCAGTGAAGACCTACGACCAAACCTTTAGTTTGGCAAACCGCCTCGAAGTCAACGAAGTCACCGGTTTCATTGCAAACGAGGAAAAGCGTGCATCCGAGGAGGCCGTGAAGCGCGGCCTGCTTGAGAAGGCGCAAAAACGTTTGGACGAAATCGTCACCGGCCACGTTAAGGCAGTCTTGGGTGACGAGGCCAAGGACTACGAGGTGAGCGTAAGCGTCGCAGAGTCGAGGAACTGATTGCCGAGGCCGGGGCTAGTTTTCGGGAGAAAGCTCCCCGTCTGCATCTGCCTCGGCTAGCGCTGGGAGAGCATCGGTATTGGTAGGGAGTGAAGTCTCAACGGCCTCCTCATCTGACTCAGGCAGGGCGGCGGCCTTGGGTTTTGTCATATTCGGTCTTCACAGAATCGCCTCACGGCCGATCCTGTCTGATGGACAAACGAAAACCCCCCAACTTTTTCACCGCTGAGGATCTTGGGTTTGCTCATTAATCGTACCTACTGATGGAAAATCATCGTCGATTATGGTATCATTATACAGGTTATATGGTGTTATACCCTGATGAATGCTGGAGGGTTTTCACAATGAATGATCATTATCGTAAACTTATTGCTGCAGAGTTTGAGAACTGCGTTACTAGAACAATCTCAAGAATCAATGCAAGTGAATTAACCTATCGCCCTTTTCATTCTGCACTGCTTTCAGAAGAGGCGATTTATTGGAGCAGATTTGAACGTTCCTTTAGTACTTCCTTTGGACAGAGGGTTATAGAAGAAGTGGCAAAACTGGTTGCCTTATCAAACGGGGCGCAGGACGCTTGTCGCCAGAAGGAAACTATCGTTTCGATTGATACCGCTTATGACGAAGCAATTCATAAGCACATACAGCATCTTCGTTCAGAGAATCGTAACTATCGATATGATTGGGAATCATCTCTTCGTGAAGTTAAAAGTGAAATACCTTCTGGTAGAAAGACCTCAGTAAGAATCATATCGGATATGTGGTGGAAGAAAGATGGCATAGACCATTTTATAAGTCTTAAAACTGTTAAACCCAACATTGACCAGACCGCCGTTGCAAAAGAAGACTGCCTTAGACTCTCTGTTGCTATGCCCACCTGCAAAGCATACTTTGGTCTTCCCTATAATCCATTTGGTGAGGATAAAGCATCTTATGCTTTTAATCCGCCAATGGGGATATTTGATTTCCGCCATGATAAGGTCGTTCTTATTGGAAAGGAAATGTGGGATACAATCGGTGGGGACGGTTGTTACGAGGAACTCCTTGATATTGTCGCCGAAGTAGGTCTAAAGACCAAAGAAGCTATCGATAGATCGAGAGCCAAACGTATGTCGGCATATCAAAAGGGTATAGAGTAGCGAGAGTACTCGCACTTCAAGAGCCTCGGGCTAGCCTGATTGGGGAAGGTATTAAAACCATCGAAACCAGAAATTGGCCTTTGCTATCAGTACGGCGAACTATATATCCATGCAGGAAAAGCTGGAATCCCGAAAACGGATCTTGATGCAATCGAAATCGCAAAGCTATTGTCCGGCAGGTTGCATTATGGGGAAATATTGGCAAAGTGTCATCTCTCTGATTGCATTCTGATTGATGAACACCATGCCATTACATTAAAAGAAACAGATCCTAACTGTTATCGCCGTGGCGACTTCACTTCTGGCCGTTATGCTTGGGTAATAACGGGCATTGTTCCAATCACGTCGATCCCTGCTACAGGAAAGCTTGGTATCTAGTACTACAATCCAGAAGTTAGTTAAAACCAAAGGAGAGCTGCTCGTAATCATTCTTCGAGCGAGCGGCTTTTTGCCTCTTCGTTAAAGACGAGTTCATGGCCTCCTGCCATGTTATATCATTTGTGTTTTTGTACCTTGAGTACAAGTATCCCTCGTAGTGCGGCAATACTTGTCCATTCATATCAGCAATGAGAGTTTTGGCAATAGCTTCTCCTAGTTTCAATGGAACGGCGTTACCGATCTGTTTATACTGCTCAAGGATTGGTCCGCAAATTTCCCAGTCATCCGGAAAGCCTTGAATTCGACTATACTCTTCGACGCTTAATGGTCTATCCTCAGTCGGATGACAAAGGTCTGTGGCCGGCATTGTAGGATTTGTAACCAGTGTAGGTGAAGGTCGATCCAAACTGATTCTCCTATAAAATCCGGTCTTTCCTCCCCCTAAGTCCAAAGATCTGCCCATTGCCTCTCTTTGCAACTCTTTAGGCAAATCCTTCCAATTCTGACCGGCTTTTAGCATCCGATAAAACCTAAGTCTATACTCAGGGAATTCTATACAATGGTGTTCCTTGTCTTCGATATCTTCAACTGCAGAAGAGAAGGTAACCCAAGGTTTTAACCCAAACCTCGACTCCTGGTCGTGTGTAGGCGATAGATAAGGAACCTTTTCGTCCCCCAACTTTCCGATTATTACCACCCTTTCCCTGATTTGAGGCACGCCGAAATTCGCAGTATTGTACAGCTCAAAAGAGATCGTATAACCAGCTGCTCTGAGACGATCAAGGATAACGCACAATGCCCCACCCTTGATTGGCTCTTCAATCTCGCCATACGGATATGGTGCAGAAAGAAGCCCTCGGACATTTTCAATAACTACGTAGGTAGGACGGATATCTTCTACGATTTTAATATATCGTAAAAAGACATTCCCTCTGTCATCATTAAAGGCTCGTCTTGCACCTGCCGTACTGAATGCCTGACAGGGCGGACCTCCAAAAATTACATCAACCTTTCTGCCTTCAGGTACTTTTGCCAGTTTCAAAATTTCTTCAGCGGAATAATTATTTATATCGCCTATTAAGGCCATGTTAGGCCTATTTTTTGCGATGGTTATACGACAATACTTGTTAAATTCACATGCAAGTAAAGCCTCAATACCGCCGTTTTCCATTCCAATATCAAGTCCCATTGCTCCAGAAAAAAAGCTGAGTGCCACAATGTCTGGCACATCATTAGTCAGTCTCTCGTGATCATCCGGTTCAATAAGCACATCATAGGCAGTAACATATTCATCAACTGCTTCGGGGCGGATAAGCCATTGGTTTCCAATTCGATCAGCAACAAGTTTTTCCTCTTTTATCAGTTTTCTTACATACTGAGGCGTCACTTTAAGTTTTGTAGCGACATCCTGAACAGTCAGTAAGTCGGTAGTTGTTTCCATGGGTATATAAACACTTTCCTTTGCGAAACTTTAAACAGACCCATGGTAGCGCAGAACGTCCTGTTTTTCAATCAGATTCTTTGACTTTAATCCGAGCTTCTTTAGCTCTTTCACTGGCCTTTCTGTGATGCTCTTCACTGTGAGGTGCAGTCAGACGTATAGACACCTTGCTTTGGCAATAACATAACTCTGATATCGAATTTTCTTGTCTTCGATTTCCGGATGGCAGACTACAGGATACTTCTTCGCGAAGTCTGCCAGACGCCTCTTGTGCGCGGCATTAAAGGTGTAAACACTATAGGTATCATCGTCCTCGCCAGTCAGGATGATCGTCTCTTTCTCATATTTCGTAAGTCTCTTGCCTTACTCGTCCTTTCATTTTCGGCAAACGAAAGCCGCCCATGTGATTTAAGGGCGGCTCTGGGGTCGGTTCTTTCTATTGAGCGTTTCCCTCACGCCTCCACTGAATGTAGTCGTGGTGGATGTACTTGTGTGCCCATGCAGGATCGACGGGCCTATACTCGCTGAGGTGGCCGCAGCCTGTCGATAGGTCATCGGCGATCTCAACAATGGCCTCGTGCAATTCAAGCGGCTCAACAAAGCGACGCGAAATCGCTTCGTAACCAATCTGGGCACCAATGATTGTCCCCGCGACCGCGGCCGTAGAATCGCTGTCGCCGTTGTGATTCGAGGCCGCGGCAATCGCCCCCGCAAAGTCACCTTGATGGCGCAGTGCGCACAGCAAACCGATCGCCAGGGTCTCTTCTGCAACCCAACCCTCGCCAAGCTCATGAATCGCGTCCAAGTCGCTGAGCCCAGAAGAAGCCAGTGAAACCGTGCGCTCCATAATTTCCTGCAAAGCCCCGACCATCCGTGCCTCGGGGAAAGCCTCGGGAAGGGTTGCGCTCGTGGCGGCGATGGCCTCGGTAAGGGGAGAATCCTCGTGGACGATCATCGATACAATCTGTGCGAAGGCTCCCGCGGGAAGCCACCCCAGCTCATGGCCGTGAGTGAGGGCCGCAATTTCCGCGCCTTGGAGCTGGATATCGGCGTAGGTCATGTGGCGAGTCATGTTCGAAAAACTCTTTGAGTAAAAGAGGCCGACCGGCGCAACGCGCATGATCCCGCCACAGCCCTTCGAGTCGTTGATCGGGGACTCGAGAGTTCCGTTAGCTCCCGCGGCGCACGCCGTCATGCAGGTCGTGCCAGGGGCTCGGCGCGCAAAAAGCTCGGGAAATCCACTGACCCAAGCGCATGGCCTGCGTTCACTAAACTCCTCGGTTTGCGTTCGGTACCAATCCTGATACATGAAGGACATGTAGTCGCGGATGGGCGCCATAATCCCGCGCAAGGCCCCGCGAGTATGTGCCAAAAGCAAGCCTTCCGCGGTGTAGAGAGTCATCTGTGTGTCATCAGAAAAACGCGCAACGCCCTGCTCGTCAAGGACGTAATCAGTAATTCCAGCCGGGCCAAAGCGCTGGAAAATTTGTGGTTCGCGGAGGAACTCAACGGTATAGCCCAAGGCATCTCCGGCGGCCTCGCCAATGAGTGCGCCACGGTAGCGATCGCGAATGTCCATGAGTCCTCCTATGCCAGTTATCGTCTCATTATGCCCGAAAGTGGTACGTGCTCATGTGCCGATGCATGGTGCCTGAGGGTTAGTACCTGCTGGCCGTGACTAACTATTATCTCCACGGAATTGCTGTTCATTTCAGTTCTGGAGTGTTCTTTTCTCTTCGTTTCACTTTGTGTGAGCGTCGATGCTGGACTCGATTGCTCCTGAAAAAGTTCGCTGCGAATTTCCCGTAAAACTGACTCGAAAAGCCTGGGCGGCGCTGTAACCTATCGACCATATCCACCAATCAACGACGAATGAGGGATAACAATGGCGCGAGGATATCGGGCAATTCTGGAACTGCCGGAAAAAGAAGATGCATTAGAAGTTTCGTATCAGTTGTTCTATAAGTGGGTGAATGACAAGTACCTGCCTCCAGAGCGGGAACGAAGCATTGAATTCGATGATGACGGAATCTATCGATTCGGTGAATTAGGGTTGTGTCGCGACGAAGGGCGAACTGAAGAAGTAACGGTGACACGGATACGTGAATCCAGTAAGGATCGGCATTATCACCGGCAATTATTGGAAGTCGTTAATACCTCAGACGGGAACGGTCGCTGGACGACGCGCATGTATTCCATGACGGCAACGAAAGAATCCAGATATCACCAAGTGATTTGGGTTGAGGTAATTCCTCCTGCCTCCTTTGAAGAACCCGCACGACGTCCAAATCTGGTGGTGGATCTTGTTAAAAGCTATGACGTTCATGAGAGCGGGGTCTCTATCTCTGACCGCGTTCGGGATATCGTTGATGAGGAAGGGGTTGATCAATTAATAGATTGGATCTTTAACCAGCGGCGACGGGTTGCTATCGTCGTCGCAGCCCCGATTTCAGATGAGAATGATTGCCAAGCTCATCGTCAATGGGGCGAGGTTCTAAATACACTGACGGATGATTCCTGTGGATGTGCGTCATATTTCTTGCTGAAGCCAGAAGTTTATGACTATTTCTGTCAGCAAGTCGGAGACCTGAAGCTCGAACAAGGGTGCCTGCGAACGTATCTTCCAAAAGTTAACTTGAAGGATGAAACTGATCCTAAACGCCACAGGATATTGACATCATCAACTCTGTATCACGGCCTTGATGGGGAGAAGAAGAAATTCCGCCCTGAGCTATCGCGCATTATTGCTCGAACTCCGTGTTCATATATTTGGGAGAAGGGCCTCGATGGGGAGCTGAAAAAGGCCCAAGATGTGCTGAGTAAACAAAGACTGGAAGTTCCGACTTTCCGCCTGGCGTTGTCGCCGGAAGTGATCCTCGAGGAGGCTGAAGAGACAGAAACATCCGTAGCCAAAGCTGTTGAACATGTGGTGCAAACTGTGCTCGCAAGCAGGAAAGGGGAGGAATCAGACTCCAAGCCTCACGAGCAAACGGCAGCTTTACAGACTCCGCAAGTGGCTTCTGATATTCAACGTACAGATAGAAGTCGACGTCCTCAGTGGGCAGCTCCGCTCATAGAGCTGATTCGGCGTTTTGCTCCGATGTTCGATCCAAGGACTCACGACGATATGAGTGATGGTGTTGAAGCCCTGTCGGCCGGGTTGAGCGTCATCGATGAGCGCTATAACAACTTGGCGCAGAAAGTACATAAGCTCACTCAGGATTTTCAGGGGGAAAAGAACAGGCTTCAGAAGGAAATCGATGCGTATGAGGCTCTTTTTGAGCAGGCCGAAGAAGGTAGCGAAGCAGCAGAACGAGTCGCTGAGCTCGAGGAAAAGATCGAGGAACAGGAGATAGAGCGTTCTTACGAACGTGATGAGAGGCGTCAGCTTGAGGCTGAGAATCAAAAACTTCGGTGGCAGGTTGATCATCCTCAACAGTCACCTCATGATTTTGTTGATACAGAAGAATATCTTGATGAACCACCAGCGGATATGGCGACTCTTTTCGACTGGATGACCCGGGAAGGTCTATATCCGGAAGTGCGGGAATATGTCGTATTTTGTGATCCTGATCGGATGAGTGGTGCAATACTCACTTTGGATGACATGAGCGGAAATTCGCGTTACGCAGCCGACTTTTGGAAATTCATCCTTGTCTTGCGTGATTATATGCGCGCACGCAAAGAAATAGGGTTTCGTGGATCTGTGCATGAGTATCTAGCGGAAAGGCGTGGGCAATACAGAATAGAGTCACAGAAGCGTCATTCTCCTACTGAAAGTGAAACGGTCAGAAATAATAAGAAGATGTGTAAAGAGAGGACATTCCCTGTTCCCGTCGAGGTTGATCCGCGTGGCGAGATTGAGATGTTGGCTCATTTCAAAACGAGCCATAGGGATACGAACGACCCGCGTATGCATTATTACGCTGATACGCGATATACCCACAAGGTTTACATTGGCTACATCGGCCCTCACCTGACAAATACGAAGACGAACTAAATGCACTGCTTGAGGAGGTGACCGTGACTCTTCCCGAAGGCCTCGTTTCCTGCGAAGACGGCCTTGTCCGCCCGACCTGGGCTGCAACTGACCTACTCTTACGCGACTACTACGACACCGAGTGGGGAAGTCCGGTCACCTCCGAGCAAGGCGTCTTCGAGCGCCTCGTTCTTGAGAGCTTCCAATCTGGTCTCTCATGGTCGACGATCCTCAAGAAACGGCAAGCCTTCCGCAGTGCCTTCGCTTCCTTCATTCCCGAGGCCGTCGCTGCCTTCACCGACAAAGATCGCGAGCGTTTACTGCGCGACGCGGGCATCGTGCGAAATAGGCGGAAGATCGACGCGGCAATTACCAACGCGCGGGCAGTCATCGCGCTTCGCGGTGCTCTTGCTGTCGAGGCCGACGCGCACCGCGCGGGGCGGATGGAGGATGCGCCGCTTGCACACTTGCTTCGGCCTGGGCAATCCTACCCGCGACACTTGGGCGAACTCGTCTGGCTCTACCAACCCAGCCAACAGCCTCGGCCCGAAAAAATGGGGGAGGTACCCGCACAAACGGAAGAATCCCGCGCTCTCTCACTCGAACTCAAACGCCGAGGCTTCGTTTTCGTCGGTCCGGTTACCGCACTGGCCTTGATGAGCGCGATCGGCATTACGAACACCGACATTATCGGCACATGGAAACGGCCGCTGAATGAATGAACCAAGCTTCGTTGAGGTCGCTGCAGGTGAATAGAAACGGGTCTAGAGTAAAAATATGACTCCAGAGATTACTGATCCGAAGTTCAAAGCAATCGCAGAGGAAATCCGGAAGGACCCGGAAAATGCCTCGTTCACAAAGCGCGGGATCGATCCGTTGTTTTACGCGGGCCCCGAGTGTCGGATCATGATCGTCGGTCAAGCTCCCGGCCGAGTCGCTGAAGAAAGCGGAATTGTCTGGAACGACCGCAGCGGTGACCGCCTGCGCGATTGGATGGGGATTGACCGCGATACCTTCTATAACTCGGGGAAACTGGCCATTGTCCCCATGGACTTCTACTTCCCGGGCACTGGAAAAAGCGGCGATCTGCCCCCGCGCAAGGACTTCGCAGACAAGTGGCACCCGCGCCTGCTCGAGCTCATGCCCGATCTGAAGCTCACTATCTTGGTCGGCTCCTACGCGACGAAGCGCTATCTGCAGCTCAAGTCCTCAGCCTCGCTCACACAGGTTGTCAAGGACTACCGCGACTACCTGCCGGAGTTTTTCCCGCTGGTCCACCCATCGCCCCGTAACCAAATCTGGATGAAGAAGAACCCATGGTTTGACCAGACCGTCATTCCGGATCTGCAAGAGCTCGTCGCGCAGATCATGAGGTGAGTTTTCTGCGAGCCTTGTATCCCCGGAGGTAGACACGTCTTCGGGGAAATCTTTATTCCCGCTTGTTACTCCCACTCGCTTCCGTCAGTGCGCCAGCCAATGAAGGTCCAGACAACGGGGAGCAGGTAATTCAAAACCCACTGTGTCTGAGGCGAATCGCTGTGATCGTTAGAAAGACCGTTCGCAGGCTGCACCGCTGGAACCTCAACGAAATGATCGCGTGCATAGGCATCGAACAAACGTTGCTCACGCGCAGTGAAAGGCTCAGGGCGTGCCAAACGACGCAGGTCAGCCCTGGCCTCGTCAAAGGAATTGAAGCGCATCGGCCGATGGGTGTTCGTCGTTGCAGTGACAGGAATGCGACCGAGGTAACGCAGCGCGCGCAAGACCTCGCGGACGGTACTGGGGCGCTTCGCTTTGCGACCCAGGTAGGTCAAGAGCCTGGGATCCGACGATGGCGGAAGGCTATTCGGGACGACTACTGCGGCCTTGACTCTCGCTGCGGCGTCAAGCTTTGAGATGCGGCTGAGAGTGTGATCGCTCATCAGGGAGCGTGAGGCGAAAGCGCAGTCGACGCTGTTCTCTCCCAAACCGGCCCGACTCCAGTCCTCATCCCAGGCAAGCAGATGTGAGGTAATAGAAAGATTCTCGGCGGCGGCGCGCTGATCGAGGATAGTCAGCATGGCCTCGGCAAAATCACACGCGTGGACGTGGTGGCCGGCCCTCGCAAGGGGAAGCGCAAGTGTGCCCGTCGCGCAACCCATGTCCAAGATCGTCTCGCCCATCGCGGGGGAGAGCAAATCCATAAGCCAGCGTTCGTAGTCTTCGGTCGCGTAACGGGTAAAAGTCGCCGCGCGTTTGTTCCAGTAGTCTTTGGAATCGCGGTTGATCGAAGCGGGATGCGGACTGTTGTCATGTGGCATGAGTAGTGTCCTTTAGCGGTCTGGCGGCGTCATTACCTTTTCACCATGATAGGTGTGGTATGTGCTCGGCGCGTTATTCCTAAGGTAAAAAGCGTGCAATAATTGTGCAATGACGAATCCAGCTGTAATCCCGAATTTCTCCAGTGACTATCTAGAGGGCGCGCGTCAAGAGGTCATCGATGCTCTTGTCGCCACCAACATGGAGCAGACAAGCGGTTACGGTACCGACGAGCACTGCGAGCGCGCACGCGACCTGATCCGTAAAGCCTGCGACGCGCCCAATGCGGACGTTCACTTCCTCGTCGGTGGAACGCAAACAAATGCCACGATCATCGATGCGATCCTCTTGCCCTGGCAGGGAGTCATTGCTCCCCACACCGGACACATCAACATGCACGAGGCCGGAATCGTTGAACGCGGCGGCCACAAGATCCTTGACATTCCCGCGAAAGAAGGCAAGATCACGGCCGCAAACGTCATCCGTGTGTGCGACGCGTGGGAAGGCGACGGTGCGCGCGATCATATGATCGCCCCGGCGCTGGTTTACATTTCCCAGCCCACTGAGTACGGGACCCTGTACTCGCTTCAAGAGCTCGAGGATATTTCCGCTGCTTGCCGCGAGCGTGGCTTGAAGCTATTCGTTGATGGTGCCCGTTTGGCGTATTCCCTGGCTTCGCCGGCAAATGATGTCTCAATGGCTGATTTGGCGCGTCTCTCCGATGTTTTCTACATCGGCGGCACCAAGTGCGGCACCCTTTTCGGCGAAGCTGTTGTCATCCCCGACGGCGGGTCGATTCGCCAATTCGTTACGCAGATGAAGCAGCACGGTGCGCTGCTTGCGAAGGGGCGTCTCTTGGGTGTCCAGTTCGAGGCCTTGTTTGAGGATGGCCTCTACCTGACTTTGGGTGCCCCTGGCGTTGCCGCCACTAAGCGGATCCGCGAGGCTCTGATTCGCGCTGGATATGTTGTCACGATGGACTCGCCGACGAATCTGACCTTTGTTGCTTTGGATCAGGCCGGACACGAGCGTCTCTCGCGCAAGGTGCAATACGGCATTTGGGAGACCCTGCCTGATGGTCGCCTTTTGGCACGCTTCTGCACCTCGTGGGGAACTCCCGAAGAGGACATCGAGGCTTTCGAGGCCGCGCTGGCCTAATAGTCGCTGCGCCCTAGGCGTCCCTCCACATGAAGCTGCGCACGACACTGCGCGCTGGGTGCTCCCTCCACATGAAGTAGGTGAATGTCATGCGTTATAGCGTGTGTCTTTTCGCGACTTCGTGTGACAGAAGGGGAGGGGCGGGAAGGGAAAGAAGGGAAGGGGAAGTAAAGGGCGCGAAGCAGGGCGCGGGGAGCATCGCGTGGACGGAGCGCGCATTGAGACAGGCAGCGAACGGAACGAGTTTCCATCGAGACAGACTCCAACTGACACAAGCACGCTACGCTTGAACAGTGACAACCGATGCCAACGATTTCACCGCTTCTGACTTCTCCACGCTCGCGGCCTCGCGCCGCTCAGTCCGCGCATACACGGAACAGCAGATTCCGCAGGACATCCTGGATGCGATCCTCAAGGACGCAACAACTGCCCCCAGCTGGTCCAATACTCGTGCCTTTCGCGTTGCATTAGCAACGGGGGAGCGTGCGGATCGCCTGCGCAAAGAATACGTGCGTCGTTTCGACCAAAGCCTGGACATTCAGCACCACAAGCGCTTTGCAACGATTAAAACCGCCCTCAAGCGCGCACTTCCCGATGGTGATTTCCCCGTCTGGAAGCCCTATCCGAAGGAACTTCGAGCCCCTCAGGTCGAGGTCGCGAAACTGGTCTACGGAGCATACGGCGTCGAGCGCCACGACTACGAGGGACGCGATAACGCGAACCGCCGCAACGTTTCCGCTTTCAATGCTCCCGTCATGGGCTTCGTTTTCGTCCACGAAAATATGCTCCCGTGGAGCGCAATGGACGCCGGCCTCATGCTGCAAACACTCTTTCTTTCAGCAAAAGCTCACGGAGTCGACTCGTGTGCAATCGGTGTACTTTCGGCTTGGCGCGGTCCGGTCGAGCAGGAGTTTGAGATTCCCCAGCACTACAAGCTCATCACCGGTTTCTGCTTGGGCTACGCAGACAGCGAGGCCCCGATCAACCAGGTCAACGCGCCTCGCCCGCCGATTCAACTACTCGAGGGAAAGCAAGAAGGAAAGTAAGAGTGCCCAAACAGTACCTCTCTGTCGCATTCGCTTACGTTGGCGTCGTTATTGGAGCGGGCCTTGCCAGCGGTCAAGACCTTCTGCAATACTTCCTGTCCTTTGGCGCGAAGGGCCTGATCGGCATTTCCGTTCTTGGAGTTCTCAACATCGTCTTTGGTGTCGTGGCCCTGCAGCTGGGTTCGTACTACCGTTCTGGCCATCATGACGAGGTCTTCGAGCGCATCGCCCCGCCTCTGGTTCGTCGCATTATCGACGTTGTTCTGGTTTTTTCGGGCTTTGCGATGGGCGTTGTCATGCTCTCTGGCGCGGGAGCGAACCTAGAGCAGCAGTTTGGGATCCCGGCCTGGGCGGGAAGCGCGATCTGTGCGGTTTTGGTTGTTGTGACGGCTTTCCTTGATTTTGATCGCATTATGAAAGTCATCGGTGTCTTTACACCGATGATTATTGTTGCCATCAGTATCTTGACGGTCTACTCGCTGCTGCGCCACCATCCCGGAGTCGCAGAACTCAATACTGCCGCGCAAAACGTCACCCCCGCACTTCCGAACTTGTGGCTCTCGACAATCAATTACTTTGCACTCTGCGTGGTCAACGGTGTCGCGATGGCTTTCGTTCTGGGCGGTTCCGTCCTGCGCATTGATGTTGCGCGCAAGGCGGGGCGTCTGGGCGGTGCGCTGATCGCCCTCGTTATTGCCGCTGACGCGGTGACGCTTTTCCTGAATATGGATCGCATCTGGGACGTGGGAGTGCCAACTTTGGAGATCGCCCGCGGCATTCACCCGGCCTTCGCGCTTCTATATACGCTCATCATTTTCGCGCTGATCTACAACACGGTCTTTTCACTGCTCTACTCGACCGCACGCAGGTTCGCGGGAGGATCAGATACTCGCATGCGAGTCATTCTGATAGGAGTGACCGCTGCAGGTTATGCAAACTCCCTGCTGGGCTTCAAGAAACTGGTCGGCGGGATGTATCCCATCATCGGCTACCTGGGCATCGCTCTTCTGCTGGTTCTTGCGATCGGGTGGCTGCACCGTCGAGCTTCGGTGATCCGCGAAGAGAACTTGCGCCGCAAGCTGATCCGCGTGCAGGTACGTAAGCACGCAGACGAGCTTGACTACACCGATGATGATCGCGCCGAAGCGCAGCGTCTTGCGCAAGCCTCCGTTGTTGATGGCGCGGCATTGCGCCGCGATGCCGATTCAATTGCCGAGCAGATCGTTGCCACGCAAGACGATGTTGCCGCCTATGCGCGCACTCAGCTTCCCGTCGACGAGGACTTGGTCGCGCAGCAGATTGCCGAGGCCTCGCCGGACTCTACCGACGGAAAGTAGTTTCGGCTCGGGCTTGCCTTGGCGCGCTAGTCGTGGGCTTGGTGAGCGTCGCTTAGTACCCGCGCGCCTTCCTGGGCTTCCTTTGTGGAAGTAATCGTTCCCAAGGCAGCCTCAGCCTCGTCAAAGCGATGCGAGGCGGCAAGCCAACGTACCAGGGCAAGCCGGCTTTGAGGGGACTGCAACTCGTGGTCAAGACGTTCCGCGCGGGCGATCCAGTCGGCAGTGTCTTTGGGGGGAACAGTATCTGCCGCTTTCGCGCTTTTCTCGAGGAGATCCACGCGTACCGAGGAAAGCCCCTCCACATCACGCGCCTTGTTTTCAATCGTCTCGCGCACAGTGCTGGGCAGTGCCATCACCGGCTCCGCGTCGCCTGACTCAACCGCCGCAAGCACATCCTCAACCTTTCCAAGCAAATCAAACGAGGAAGAACTGGCAGATTTCTCGGTGCTAAACCAAGTCTCAAGGAAATTCACGATAGAAGGTAGCGCTAGCGTGTCTGATTCCTTGAGTTGGAGCACAAGGCGGGCAAGAGGATCTACCAGATCGTAGTAGCTCCGACGTTGATCAAGAAGATCCGTGAAAATAGTTGAAACAGGTTTGATCCACGCTCGTTCGCTGAGATCGCTCATGGCCTTCGCGACGCTGCGCTGTTCTGAACCTACGTGCTCAGCTAGATCTTTTACAGGTAATGGGTGATTTGCTGCTACGAGTTCTGCTATGACGAGGCGCTGCAGAGGGGAGAGATGAGCCAGTTGTTCCTGGTAATGCGGGGTGAATGCGTCAATCCGAGTGAGGAGCAGGGTGCTGAGGTCGCCAAAGTCAGCGGCGTTCAGAGCGCACCCAAGTATCGCCCACACTCGCGGTGAACCACCCGTGAGGTGAGTGATCGCGTGGATTTTAGCCATCGCATCAGGGGTGGATATGTACTCAGCCAGTTGAGGATTGTCTGCTTCACGCGCCAGAGCACTGAGTATTTCGCGTGCTTCTCCAGGAGTGAAAGCTTCGAGTCGAATCGTGTCGAAGAAACCGAAAAAGGGCGAGGCATTGTCGGAAAGACTGCGATTGAGGCGAGTAGTGCTTCCAACGATGAGAATGCCTGTCTCGGTTTGCAAGAAGCTCCGGAGATTTTGTTGCCCCGCCTGTCCAAGCGCCTCGAAGATCTGATCAACATTTTCCATGAAGACCGCAATGGGGCCTTCGGTGCGGATACTTCCACGAAGTTGCGCCTCAAGTGAGCTCTTATTCGTGCGGTTTAGCTCGGTGGGGGAGAACTGGTTGAGAATCGCGGCAAGAAGACGCTCGTATGAGGTGAGCCTCCACGGACTTTCGGGCAGGCGCGCGATGCGCAAGGAAGTATGTTTTTGACGATCAACAAGTGTGATACTACGGTGATACGCCAAGGAGATTAGGTGCGTTTTACCCGCTCCGTAAGGTCCGACAAGCAGCGTGTGATTCGGACTTGGCGTTTTCCCAAGCTTCTCAACGCGCTTCATGATGATCTTCAAAATTGGTTCACGCGCGATAAATAAGCGCTCGAGAAGGTCCTCAGGCATGAGCGAAGGAGTAAAACAGGCAAGTGGGAGGCTATTCATTGACGGTCCCACACTCCTTTCTTACGCGCCCAAATGTATTGCAGCGCTGGATAGCGCCAGCGCACCGAGCGGCCTCGGCGCTCCAAATAATGGTCCTTGACGAGATCCTCAAGGACCTCGGAGAATTCCTCGCCTTGCGTCAGTGAATCAACGGAAATCCACTCATTCGTCTGAGAAATCGTCTGACGCA
This sequence comes from uncultured Actinomyces sp., assembly GCA_963540435.1. Taxonomy (GTDB): domain Bacteria; phylum Actinomycetota; class Actinomycetes; order Actinomycetales; family Actinomycetaceae; genus Pauljensenia. The sequence goes on along the minus strand of CAUTOM010000015.1, from coordinate 8,771 downwards.
GGATTTGATCTGCGACTTGTGCGCGCTCGCCGTAGTGTGGCGTCACGCGCGTGAGGTAGTGCTCGAACCAACGGAATTCATCAGGGTCATCAATGAAATCTTCGAAGCAGTCGCGGACATCGCTGGGGGTAAAAGCAGTGTAGTGCCCCTGCGCGAGTGTTCCAACGAGCTTATGGAGCAGGAAAGGAATTCCGCCGCTCACCGTGACAAGCTCACTGACAACCTCATCCCGCAGCTCTTGCCCCACGCCTAGGAGCAAGCGGCGTGCAAGCTCGTCGGCCTCGTCACGGGGGAGAGGCCCGAGCGGTAAGGATTCAAGATCGTTCAAGACTCCCTGCGTCATCTTGGTTTTGCGTAGAACATGATGGAAACCGACGGACCCTGTGACGATCCATCGTACTCGCGTCGTTTTTTGGCGAAGTGCGCGCAGTGTTTGGAGGATTTCTTCGGCAGCTCCGGCGCCTTCGCGTTCGGCAATGTTATTCACCGCCATGGGGACCTCGTCCATCATGACAAGCGGAATGACATCGTTTTCTTCCCCGTCGAGGGTGCTCAAAATATCTGTGAGTAGGACGTGAGGAGACGTCTGACGATGGTAGCTCTTAATGGTGATGGGGCTTGAGATTTCGATATCGCAGTTATCGAAGATGGTTTTGAGTTTCTGAAATGCTCGCGAAGGGAGTTTCCCGCCTTTGATGAGTGCGTCGGCAGTGCGGATGAGGAAGTCGTTTACCGTGAAGACGCCCTCGTAATCGATGAAGTAGCAGTGAAAACGCTTCTCTCGTGCGGCGAAAGTGTGCATCCAGAAGGTCTTACCCATGCGTCTGGGATCGGTGAGGAGAAGATTTGCGCCCACCTGCAGGCGCTTGCGCGCTTGGGACGTGATCGCAGTGCGGCCGACGAAGTTTGCGGGGTCTCGGTCACTGCCTGGCTGTGGTTCGATAGGCTCCAGTGCCATTATGCCCTCCAAAATACGTGAAATCCTACGTCTAATTATACGTAGAGATTGACGTACGTCAAGGTCTTTGGGAGTGAAGCTCTCCCGACTCTACCGACAGCAAGTAGAGCTTACGTGCAGGCCCACCTCCGTAGTGGACCTCTCCTGAGGCCGAGGCCACGCGGTGGCAGGGAACGATCAGCGAGAGCGGGTTGCGTCCAACAGCGCTCCCGACCGCTTGGTACGCGCGCGGCGAGCCGACCTTTCGCGCTAGATCCGCGTAGGTCACGGTTTCTCCATATGGAATGTTGAGAAGCGCATTCCACACCCGCAGCTGAAAGTCCGTTCCAAAGGTTGCCAAAGGAATTGCGGCGGGATCAGGGTTAACGCCCGCAAGAAATTCTTGCGTCCACTGATAGGCCTGTTCCAAGACCACTGTGTTCTGCTCACTGACTGTGCTCCCGTTTCGTGTCCACGCGCGCAGACCATCCCGGGTGGAGAGGGGAACGCGAGCGGAGGCCTCGGCCTCGGAAATCCCAAAAGGATAACCAAAGAAGCGCTGTCCGTTCATCCATAGCGCGCTCAAGGCTCCACCGGAAGCGGCGCAGGTGATGATCCCCAACTCGCTGGCAAACGAACACAAAGCCAGCGTGGAGTCCTTCGGGATACTTGCAATACGCATAGGTTCAGCCTGACATAGTGATGATGAATATGCACGCCTCAGACATATGCATGCGTCCCCCGTAAACTAGATGCATGGACCCGTTGATGATCGCGCTGCTTGGGATGCTCATAATTGTTGCCACACAGTTTCTGGCGCCCAAAGTTGGCGTAGCGTCACCACTGATCCTGCTTGCTGTTGGCTTGGGGATTGGCTTCCTCCCACAGGTTGGTGCGATCGAAATCGCGCCACACATCATCTTAGAGATTGTGCTTCCGCCACTGCTGTTCTCTGCGGCTGTGCGTATGCCGACGATGGATTTCCGCCGAGAAACACAAGCCGTGGCAATGCTTGCTATTCCGCTAGTGTTGATCTCCTCATTCGCCATTGGCTTCCTCATCAATTGGATGGTTCCGCAGATTTCACTGGCGTGGGGCGTAGCGCTGGGAGCCGTTTTATCTCCCACCGACGCGGTCGCCGTCACCATCGCCAAGCGGAGTGGCGTCTCGCACCGCATCATTACGGTGCTTGAGGGCGAAGGCCTTTTCAACGATGCCACTTCACTGGTGCTTCTTGCTGCGGCGATGAAGGCGGCTCTTGCCTCCGACAACGGTGCTCTCAATCCTGCACTGCTCACGGGGCGCGTCCTCGTTGCTCTCGGTATCGCCATTGTTGTCGGTTTAATCGTCGGTGAGGCGGGGGTTCGAATCCGTTCGATCATCAAAGATCCGACGACGGATACGGTCTTTTCCTTCGCAATGCCTTTCATTGCGTCGATCCCCGCCGAGCACCTGGGCGGCTCTGGATTGGTTGCCGCGGTCGTTGCTGGTCTTGTTGTTTCCGGTCGTCGTGCAGGTATGATTTCTGCGCAAAAGAGGCGTTTTTCGCAGCAGAACTGGGCGACGATGACGCTGATTCTGGAAAGCGGGATCTTCCTTGCAATGGGCTTGCAGGCCTTTGGCATCATTGAAGACGCCGATGGAGACGGCGGTGGATTGGTACGAGCCGCCGTGATTGCCGTCATTGCAGGCGGTCTCATCATGCTGATCCGCGCACTCTTCATTGCCCTCATGCTCACGTGGCTCGACCATCGCAGCAAGCACCGTAAGAGGCGCTACGAGGCCCAGGCTGAGCGCCTCGAAGCGTTCGAACATCGAATGGCGCAGGCCTGTACCGTGGACACTGAGGTTCTGGCAAGCCGAAACCTCAGTGAAGAACAGTGGAGCAAAACCATGGCCCGCTGGCGCCGCCGCCTCAAAATCGCCGAGCGGCAACACGCAGTGCGCCGATCCGACATTGATTACTTTGAAAAAGAGCCGCTTGGGCCGCGTGAAGCCAGTGTCATTATCTGGTCTGGAATGCGCGGAGCCATCACTCTTGCTGCGGCACAAACGATTTCCTCCGCAGCACCCATGCGCTCGTTCCTACTGACGATCGCACTCTTCATTGCTTCTGGCGCGTTGGTTATTCAAGGACTTTCGCTGCCGTGGCTGATTCGCTTGATCAAGCCGAAGATGGCCTCTGCTGATATCAGCGAAGAAGAACGCGAACAACTTCGGCAAGTTATGAGTTCCGCACTCGTGGATACCGCTCTGGCTCAAGCAATCAAGGAAGTTGATGCTCAGACGCTTTTGTCTGCAGGGGTTTCGCGAACGCTCTCACGCCTGGGCAACGTTGTCGATCTGCAATCTTCTCCTTCTTTGGGGGTCTCGAGCGAGCCTCTCTCTGACACCGATGGAGAAAACGAGGCCACTCCCGTGGAAATGAGCGGGGAAGAAGTTGAACGTTCCTTCACTCGCGATCAAATTCGCGAATTGGCACTTGAAGCCATTCACGCTCAGCGTGACGCTCTTCTTCAGGCTCGCGACGAGGGGATCTTCTCTTCAGCAGCCCTAGAGGGTGCCCTGGCCCGTCTCGATAATGAAGAAATCCTCTTGGTTTCGGGTAAGTCTAACGACCACTAGCCTCGAGTGTCGCCCGGGGTAAACCAGGGGAATCCCCGATGTCGCGCCACCAGTGATTTTGTTAGCCTTAAAAGGTCAGCAACTAACGGTCGAAGGAATCCCAGTGCTTGAGCTGCGCAACATCGTCAAGATCTACGAAACTGCAAACCTGCGCCAGGTCGCGCTCAATGACGTTTCGGTTGCCTTTCGCGATAGCGAATTCGTCGCGGTACTGGGCCAATCGGGTTCGGGTAAAACGACGATGCTCAACGTCGTTGGCGGCCTGGACCACTTCCAAAGCGGTGACCTGGTCATCGATGGGATCTCGACGAAGGACTACAAGGCACGCGATTGGGACGCCTACCGGAATAACCGCATTGGCTTCGTTTTCCAGTCTTACAACCTGATCCCGCACCAGACCATCTTGTCCAACGTTGAGTTGGCGCTGACCCTCTCTGGCGTCTCCCGAGGCGAACGCCGCAAGCGTGCGATGGAAGCCCTGGAACGCGTCGGGCTGGCCGAGCACGTTGGGAAGAAGCCCTCGCAGCTTTCTGGCGGTCAGATGCAGCGCGTTGCCATTGCGCGTGCGCTCATTAACGACCCCGAAATCCTCTTGGCCGATGAACCGACCGGTGCTCTTGATTCCAAGACCAGCGTTCAGGTCATGGACCTCCTGCGAGACGTCGCTCAGGATCGTTTGGTCATCATGGTGACCCACAACCCGGAGCTTGCGCACCAATACGCGACCCGTATTGTCGAGCTTGCGGATGGTGAAGTGATCGCCGACTCGCGTCCCTTCGTACCCGGTACCGAAGAAGTTCGCGAGGCCAAGCCGGTGCGCCGTACCTCGATGGGCTTCCTGACCGCGCTTTCCCTGTCCTTCAATAACTTGATGACGAAGAAGGGCCGTACCCTGATGACCTCTTTCGCGGGGTCTATTGGAATCATTGGTATCGCCGCGATCTTGGCCCTTGCGAACGGTACGAACGCCTACATCGCCCAGACAGAAGAAGAAACCCTGGGTGCATACCCGCTGACCATTCAAAAGAGCGGGATGGACATGTCCAGTGCCCTGTCTGCGCAAGTCGAAGCCGCCAGCAGCGAGAAGCCCAGCGATGGGAAAGTCGGCGTCTCCAAATTGAGGACCCTGGCAGATAACATCCGCGACGCGAAGACGAATGACTTGGCCTCTCTGAAGGCTTTCCTTGAAGGAAACGGCGGGAATGTGAATTCTTTCGTCAACGCCATCGAATACGACTACGATGTGACGCCGCAGATTTTCCAGGCAGACACCTCGAAGGACAATATTCAGGTCAGCCCTGATCAAGCGATGAATCAGATGGAAACGGGCATGCGTGGGAGCGCCATGTCCTCGATGGTGGCTACCAATGCCTTCTATCAAATGCCGCAGGAATCCTCTTTATATACCTCCGCCTACGATGTTCTTGCCGGCCACTGGCCAACTTCCGCTTCTGAAGTCGTCCTTGTTATTGATGAAGACGGCAACATGTCGAACCTGATGGAGTATGTCCTCGGGCTGAAGGATCACAGAGAATTCGACGAACTGATGCGTCAGTACTACTCGGGCACCATCGGCGAGAAGAACTCAGCCACTCCGAGTCCTTCACCTTCTGCGAGCGACGCCCCCGCGGCCTCGTACGACTACGACAAGATTTTGGGGATTAAGTACAAGCGCATCAACGCCGCCGCTAAGTACACGTGGGACGAGAACTACAAGGTCTGGTCGGATCACTCCTCGGATAGAGAATTCATGAAAAAGCTGATCGACGAGGGGCAAGAACTTCGCATTAGCGCAATTGTGAAGCCAAATTCCTCGCATGGGGGAGCACTGCGCCAGGGCATCGCTTACACCCCTGAGCTGACTCGCCAGATTATTCGCGAGGCCGGGGATAGCCAGATCGTTAAGGAGCAGCGGGCGAACCCGAAGACTGATGTCTTCACTGGAAAGAGCTTCCAAGAGCTTGCAGATTCTTCGAAAGATCGTTCCAGTGGCTTTGATATGTCGAGCTTGTTCACTGTTGATCAAAACAAGCTGTCTGCGGCGTTTTCTATTGATCCTTCTGCCATGCAGATGGATCTGTCCTCTCTGGACTTCAGTGGAATGGATCTGTCCAGCCTTGACTTCTCGAACCTTGATCTGTCGGGGATGGACCTGTCGAATATTGATCTTTCGAAGCTCGTTCCCGCTGACGCTTCGGCGGTCCAGATCGATCCGTCAAAGCTCAACCTGGGTGAACTCAGCAAGAGTATTCCTCAGCTGCAAAACGTTGATTTCCCAGCGATTATCCGTAAGACGCTGGCGGATGGTGCGGTAAAGGATACCGCCGGAACATACTTAAGCTCACAGGCAAGTCAGATCCTTCAGGGCTTCCAGGACTACGCACAGAACCAGATTGCCGCGGGAGGCTCCACGGACTTTGCCACGCTGGTTTCTGACTACTTCTCGCAACCCTCAGTGATTCAACAGATCAACACTGCCGTCTCTTCTGACCAGGTTGTTGACCGTCAGAAACTGATGACAAACCTGCAGGCAGCGCTTGGGGACGACCCGGCGCTCGCCTCGGTTGCCTCTCAGGTATCGACAGAACTTGCAAACCAGATTTCAGCGCAGATCGCCGCCCAGCTTGGTGGCAATCTCATGCGCGGGGTCTCTGCTGCGATCGGTCAGGTTCTTCAAGAGACCATGGCGAACGCCATGACTCAGATGATGACTCAGCTTTCGGAGACAATTGGCCAGCAAATCAGCGCAACAATGAGCCAATTCGCAACGAATATGAGCAGTGCCTTCCACTTCGATCCCGAGGCCATGGCGTCGGCCTTCTCATCGAATCTTGATGAAAAGTCCCTTGCTGCGTTGATGGCGACGATGTTCTCAACGAACGTCCCCACCCTTGAGACCAACCTGCGCGATCTGGGATGGGCTGACCTGAAGTCACCTAGCAGCATCTCGATCTACCCGAAGTCCTTCAAAGACAAGGACTCCGTCAAGGCTGTCCTAGACCAGTACAACGCAGACAAGGAGAGCGCGGGCAAGACCGATCAGGTCATTACCTACACCGATATCATGGGCGTACTCATGAGTTCGGTGACGAGGATCGTCAATGTGATTTCGTGGCTGCTCATCGCCTTCGTGTCGATTTCGCTGGTCGTGTCCTCAATCATGATTGCGATCATTACCTACATTTCAGTTCTTGAACGCAAGAAAGAAATCGGTATTCTCCGCTCGATCGGTGCTTCAAAGGGCAATGTTTCTGCGGTCTTCAACGCGGAAACCTTTATCGAGGGTCTGATAGCTGGTGTTTTTGGCGTGGCAGTGACCTACGGTATCTGTGGCCTGGTCAACGCAATAGCCGAGCAAGGTTTCCAGGTTAAGAATATTGCCCAGCTTTCTCCGCTTACGGCGGTAATCTTGATCGCGATCTCGATTGGTTTGACCGTTATTGCGGGATTGATTCCGGCCTCGAAGGCATCTCGCCAAGATCCCGTCGAGGCGCTTCGTTCAGAGTAGCTGCGACTTCGATGGGCATAAGCCTGCGTTACCCTGAAGGTATGCAGCGCTTCTGGAAAATGACCTAGATGCGCACTTGAGGAGGACTTATGCCAACACCTACCACCCTTTCGACCACCGACACTGTCGCCGTCCTACTAGCGACTGGATTCGAGGAAGTCGAAGCCCTTGCGGTTGTCGATACTCTTTACCGTGCGGGGATTCAGGCGGACCTCATTTCGATTGAAAACGAGCGCCACGTCGCAAGCTCGCATGGCGTCAAGCTCGTTTCCGACCTCATGCTTGATGACGCAGATTTGACGTCCTATGCGGTGGTCTTCCTGCCCGGTGGAATGCCGGGAACCTTGAGGCTCAAAGAGAATGCGCAGGTACGCGCCGAGGTACTCCGCCGCGCCGAGGCCTCACTCAAGCTTGCGGCGATCTGCGCTGCTCCTTCGATTCTGGCTGAACTTGGAGTGCTTGAGGGACGTCGCGCGACTGCGAACCCCGGTTTCATAGATGCTCTGAGGGCGGGTGGGGCGCAGGCTCAGTCGGAGTGCGTCGTCGTTGACGGGAACATTGTGACCAGCAGGGGAGCAGGAACTGCTCTGGAACTCGGCATCGAGCTGGTTCGTCAGCTTCTGGGTGACGAGGCGGCGCAGCAGGTCCGCGAATCCATCGTGTGGCAGCACTGAGGAGGCACCGTGGGTAAGCGAAAGCCACGTCCTTGGCCGGATACTCCCGAGCCTTTGGCCTCGCCGGTTATCGATAACCACACGCATCTTCCCGTTCACGAGGGAGAGATCCCCCGCGCGGATGGGGTCAAGATGCCTCTTGAGGAGCAATTGGAGCGCGCGCGTCAGGTAGGCGTGACGCGGATGATTTCCAGCGCCTGTGAACTGCCCTATTTCGATCCGATGCTTGAGCTTGCCCGGGCGCATGAGGGAGTGCGCGTTGCCCTCGCGATCCACCCGAACGAGGCCGCGCTGCACGCTGGGTGCGCTGATCCTTCCCCCGATGGCTTGACTCCGCAGCTGCGCGAGCATCATATTCCCCTTGACGAGGCCTTGTCCGCCGTGGAGGAACGCTTGGGTGACCCGATGGTGGTTGCGGTGGGGGAGAGCGGCTTGGATTATTTCCGTACTGCTGATCCCGGTCGCGAGGCCCAGAAGGAATCTTTCCGCGCGCATATTGAAATGGCTGCGCGTCATGATTTGCCGCTGCAGATTCATGATCGTGAGGCGCACGAAGACTCGATTGCGCTTGTACGTGAGTGTGCGAATCCTGATCAGCGCATTGTTTTCCACTGTTTTTCAGGGGATGCGGCGATGGCATCTGTTCTGGCTGAACATGGGTGGTATGCGTCTTTTGCCGGTCCTATCAGCTATCCGGCGAATGAGGATCTTCGTCAAGCCTTCGCGGTCCTTCCACGCGAACTGGTGCTGGTTGAAACAGATGCGCCCTATTTGACTCCCCTGCCGTGGCGAGGCTGCCCGAATGCCTCCTACGTGATGGCGCATACTGTTCGCTTTATCGCTGAGCTATGGGGCGTTTCGGAAGAACGCGCCTGCGCGCAGCTTCGTGAGAACACTGAAAGGGTCTACGGGAGCTGGTAAACAGTCGAGGTAACGGGAGAGTGTGCGTGAATGCTCGCGCACATGCCGTGAATGCTTGCGTTTAGGTTGAAACACAGTGGTGGGGGGGGGCCCGCGGGGGGGGCCC
>CAUTOM010000014.1:0-29923 GCA_963540435.1 uncultured Actinomyces sp. | reverse complement strand
GGTACACCGTCAAGCGCACCTCGTAGGAAACCCCGGAATCGAGGACTTCACCCAAACTCTCCCACGCTTTCGGCCCCGCGTTGGGACGCCCAGTCACGGCCTCGTAATTAGGACCTGACATCGCCTTGATGTCGATGCCGACCCAATCCACAAGGCCAGTGCGAAGGATCTCATGCAGACGCGCGGGATAGGGACCCGCCGTATGCAATCCAACCTCGAAACCAAGCTCACGTACGCGGCTCATCGCCGGGAGAACGGCTAACTGACGCGTCGCCTCGCCACCGGAAAAAACCACGCCATCGAGTAGGCCCCGGCGCCGACCCAGCAGTTCCTCAACCCTCTCCCACGAGACCACTCCCGGGATCTTCGGGTCGATAATCGCCTGATTGTGGCAGTACGGACACGCCCAAGGACACCCTTGGGCGAACACCGTCGCCACAAACTTCCCCGGCCAGTCCACGCTGGACATCGGGGTCAGACCCGCGATCTGCAGGTCCGAGGCGGTCAGGGTTGCAAGGTTCATCGCTGGTCCACGGGCGGGAAGGCGCTCACCAGTTCACCGTGAGCCGAGGCCGCGGCCTCGGAGAACATCGTGCGCTCGGCGTACTCACCCTTCTTGCCGATATTGAAGGATTTCACGGGGCGGAAGTAGCCCATGACGCGGGTCCAGACCTCACATTCTTGGGGTTCGCGCTCGGGGTGAGCGTGAGCGCACTTTTCGCAGGTGAAGTGTTCGCCAGCGAGGTAGCCGTGCACGGGACAGATCGAGAAGGTCGGGGTGATGGTGATGTAGGGGACCTTGAAGGCGGTGAGTGAACGACGCACCATTTCCTTGCAGGCCGCACCCGAGCTCATGCGCTCGCCCATGTACAGGTGCAATACCGTGCCGCCCGTGTACTTACCCTGCAAAACTTCCTGATCTTCCAACGCCTGGAAGGGATCGTCGGTGTAACCCACGGGAAGCTGCGAGGAGTTCGTGTAGTAGGGCTGTTCCTCGGTTCCCGCCTGGAGGATTCCCGGGTAGTGCTGGCGGTCGGCCTTTGCGAAGCGGTAGGTCGTGCCTTCGGCTGGGGTTGCCTCGAGGTTGTACATGTGGCCGGTGGCTTCTTGGAGCTCCACCATGCGCTCACGGATGTGGTCGAGGATTGCGCAGCACATGTCGAAGCCAGCGGGATCGGTGATGTCGTAGGCGTCGCCCGAGAAGTTGCGAACCATCTCGTTCATGCCGTTGACGCCGATGGTGGAGAAGTGGTTGTTCAGGTGGCCAAGGTAGCGCTTCGAGTAGGGGAAGAGCCCGTGATCCATGTGGTACTGAATCGTTTCACGCTTTGCTTCCAAGCTTTCTGAACCGACGTTGATCAGGCGGTCCAGTTCTTTGACGAGGCCGTCCATGTCTCCCGCGAAACGGTAACCCAGGCGCGCCATGTTAATGGTGACGACACCGATGGAACCGGTCAGTTCGGCTGAACCGAAAAGTCCGTTTCCACGCTTGAGCAGCTCGCGAAGATCCAGCTGGAGACGGCAGCACATCGAACGAATCATGTGTGGATCCAGGTCAGAATTGATGAAGTTCTGGAAGTAGGGCAGACCGTATTTCGCGGTCATTTCGAAAAGGGCCTCAACGTTTTCACCCTCCCAATCGAAGTCGGGAGTGATGTTGTAGGTCGGGATCGGGAAGGTGAAGACGCGGCCATCGGCGTCTCCCCCGGTCATGACCTCAATGAAGGCGCGGTTGACAAGGTTCATTTCCTTCTGGAGCTCACCGTAGGTGAAATCAACGATCTCATCACCGATCAACGGGTGCTCGTCAACCAGATCATCGGGGCAGGTCCAGTCGAAAGTGAGGTTTGTGAAAGGACATTGGCTTCCCCAACGCGAAGGTACGTTGAGGTTGTAGATCAGTTCCTGCATGCACTGAAGGATCTCGTCGTAGGTCATGTTGTCCAGACGAACGAAAGGTGCCATGTAGGTATCGAAGGAGGAGAAGGCCTGGGCGCCGGCCCATTCGTTCTGAAGCGTGCCGAGGAAGTTGACGATTTGGCCGCAGGCGGAAGAGAAGTGCTTGGGGGGTGCCGAGGCGATCGCGCCGCTGACCCCGTTGAAGCCCTCCTGAATGAGGCGCTTGAGTGACCATCCTGCGCAGTAGCCTGCGAACATATCGAGGTCGTGGATGTGAATGTCACCGTTGCGGTGTGCCACACCCGCTTCGGGAGAGTAGACGCGCTCCAGCCAGTAGTTTGCAATCATCTTTCCGGCGGAGTTGAGGATCAGACCACCCAGCGAGTATCCCTGGTTGGCGTTTGCGTTGACGCGCCAGTCAGAGCGGTCGAGGTATTCCTCGATCGTTGAGATCGCGTCGATTTCGTAGCGTGTTGTGGGAGACGTAGTCACGATTGACCTTTCCGGCTTACTTGGCATCATCGCTGTGGTGGCACAATATCTAGTGCTTGAGACGAACGCATCCCACAATATCTAGTGGCAATATCGAAGAGGCGGGGGCGACATGCGGAGTGTCGCGACTCGCGCAAAATGCACAATTTACGCGCGGCGGTGCGCGCCTGGATCAAAGCCCTGAACAGACTGTGAATAAGCTTTGCGTATTTACTCGCCTGAGAGGCGATCAACCTCGTGGATCACGAGGCCACCAACTGCAATCACCGCAAAAGAAGAAATCCCCGCAAGCACATGCGCTCTGCGCGGCAAAGCATCCAAGAACTCCGCGTAGGTAATGCCCCCGGAACCCATCTGCGCCAAATCATTGGGAGTCAATGCCCACAACGAGTACACCAAGCCCAATGCCGCAACAATCGCACTCGCAAGCGCAATAACGACCATCGCTTTTTGCACGGGAACCCCGTGGCGGGGCCTGTCTTCCAGAGGACACAGGATCAACGCCCAAAAACCGCACACGGCCATCGCGACCAGCACATCCGAGGGACGATGCCAGCCAAACACCATGACGGAAATACCCACAAGCGACGTCCACAGGTACCCGATCCACGCCGCTGGGCCTCGGAACCATTCAGGAGCAATCATCACCAAGGCTAGGGCAAGGGACATCGCAACAGTCGTGTGACCGGAGGGAAGAGAGTTAACCGTCGCAGCTGACATGTGGTAGTCCGGACGCTCAATCAGAAGCTTGGCAACCTGGGTCGTCGTATTGGCTGCGATCACCATTCCGAGCGCGCGACCCGCAAGAGTTGGGCGACGGCGCAGCCAGGCAATGACAACGACCACTACCCCGATAATGATCATTGCCGGAACAGAAATGATGTGGGTGACCGTGCGTCCAAGAGAACCGAGCGGGTCAGCCCAGCGCATTGCTGCTTCCATTGACAAGGTGTCAATTGCTTGGCCTTTGACGGTAAAAATCGCGAGGAAAGCGATGACGGCGCACAATATCGCGCACCCTGCCGCGGCACTGATACGCCGGAAAAGGCGAGGGCGGTAGCGCCGGGAAGCAGTCTTTGCGGGCGCGGGCGAGGCCGGGCGGTTCACGCGCGAAAATGCAGGACGTGTACCAGGGGAAGGTGCGGAAAAGACTTCGGTTTCATCGTTGGTGGAGGAAGATTCGGAAGGGTGCGGCTGATGCTCTGCCATCGGCTACTCCTTCCCTCTCAACACCGTCTTCGAAGGCTTTATTTTACTCATCAATACAGAGGTTTATCTATCTGAATGCTTGGTTTGCGCTTGGTTGATCGGGATGACCTTTCTTAATTTTTCCCGTCCCTTATCTCGAGCTTTGACCCCGTGCGTCGGTTACAGTGGAGAAGTCAACAAGCGTGAGTCACGGTGACGAAACGCTACCTTACGACTCGGATCAGGGGTGCTACGTGTCGCTCTCACCGGTCAACACCGACCGCATTCGCGCCGTTCTCCACGGCCACGATCTGAATTTCGGTCAGTCTTCGGAAGAGGAACTCGCCGTACCGACGCGTAATGCCGTCTATTTTTGGAACACCTCGAATCCCCAGATCCTTCAGTTGCGCGCACATTGGCGTGGGATCGCAACCGATGACGCTCAGTTCGCTTCCCTTGTTGAAGAGGTGCGACGCTGTAATTCAACGCGAACCGGCCCGAAGGCGTATCTCGCTCCTTTCGAGGACGGTCGCCGATACGGCTTGATAGCCGAATGCGACATTGTGGCGACGAATGGGCTTTCCGAAGCTCAGCTTGATGCATTTTTCGAAACCTCAATGTCGATGATGATGGGGTTCTTCTCCGACCTTGAGGAGACTCTCTCCGACTTTGTTACGTGGAACGAGGAGGGAGATCACGAATGAGCACTCTTCCAGGCCCCTTCGCAATTCCGAACGATTCAACGACTCCGTACAAGGTGACTTTTGATCGTCTGATGCGCGCTTTGGCCGATCTCCAGTTCCAAGCCGATGTTTTGGCTGAAAACCGTGCTGCCGGCGCAGTATTTGACGGTATTCCCTTCCTGCTGAGCATGGATTCTGCCGAGCGTTTCTTGTCAATCCGCGCCGTGTGGGACACGGATTTTGATGCCGAAACCGCAGGACACCCGCTTTTCGCTGCTGCTGACTCCTGGAATCGCGAGAAGTACTTCCCGACCGTGTATTGGATGCTCGACCCCGAGGGTTCCCTTCAGGTATGCGCAGATTTTGCCGTTGATACCTCCGCGGGTTTGTCGGATCAGCAATTGACCGACCACCTAGGAGCCGGAATTTCCACGGGTATCGACGCGATCCGTTACATGCAAGAGGCAGCAACTCAGACTCTTGGGTGGAGCGCTCCCGAAAGTGCTCCCTATGCACAGTCCGATACTGATGCGCCTCTTGCTTCTCAAGCTGACGAGGCCGGCGCTCCACCCGCCCGCTCCGGTGCGGCTTTCGGCTTGGGATGAGCGCTCACTCACAGGCCCTTCTTGACATCATTCGCGCTCGCGGAAACAACGGTCAATTCGTCGATTACCGTTTTCTTCCCCCGCGCGCGGCTGAGTATGGTTCCTGGCCTGATTGGCTTCCCTCCTCCCTTATTTCTGCGTGGAAGAAACAGGGCGTAGATTCTCCGTGGCTCCACCAGCTCCGAGCGCTCCAGGCAATTCACTCTTGTCACGATGTTGTCATTGCGACGGGTACAGGTTCAGGTAAATCCCTGGTCGCATGGACGCCCATCCTCTCGGACCTCCTCAATGCCGAGGCCTCTTCGCGCATTTCCGATATCCACCATCGGCCCACGTGCCTCTATCTCTCGCCGACGAAGGCCCTGGCGGCGGATCAACTCCACTCGCTCAATGAGCTCATTGGCGCGCTCCCCGAGCAGTTGTCTGTCGCGCTTGCCGATGGGGATACCCCTCGCGAGGCCAAGAATTGGGCGCGCGCTCACGCCGACATTGTCCTAACAAATCCGGACTATCTGCACTACGTCATGCTTCCGAACCACGAACGGTGGATGCGCATGTTGGCATCCTTGCGTTACGTGATTGTTGATGAGATGCACCAGTGGCGCGGTGTGAGCGGAAGCCATATTTCCTTGGTTTTACGCAGACTCTTACGTATTGCACGACACCTTGGCGCACGCGTTCAGGTGATCATGATGTCGGCGACCTTGTCAGATCCACAGTCTGTTGCGCAGACGATGATTGGGCGCGAAAAAGTTGATGCCATCACCGAAGACACATCGGGGCGCGGCACCCACCACGTTTTCATGTGGGAGGGGCGCGAGGTTCCTCGCGAAGATGAAGTCTCAATTGAGTCTTTCCTTTCTGCCCTGCAATCCGCCGAGGCGGGTGAAGAAGCCGTTCTTGAGGCACCGACTCAGCGCCTTTCTGCGCAAACCGAAGCCGCTTTGTTGTCGGCAGAGCTGGTCCGCAACAATGCGCGCCTTTTGACCTTTGTCCGCTCTCGAGGCGGCGCGGAAACTGTCGCTGCGCAAACGCGCGAGAATCTCCACGACAGTCCCGAGCTTGCCTCTACAGTTGCCGCATACCGTGGAGGCTTTCTCCCCGAGGAACGACGCGCCTTGGAAGCCGCGCTCCGCTCGGGTCAGCTGCGTGCCCTGGCAACCACTTCCGCTTTGGAGATGGGGATTGATATTTCCGGTTTGGATGTCACAATCACTGCAGGTTGGCCGGGTACACGAGCATCTTTCTGGCAGCAAGTTGGTCGATCAGGACGAGCCGGCGCGGAGGGCATTTCCGTTCTGATTGCTGGTGATAACCCCCTTGATTCTTTCCTTGTCCACCACAGCGATGAGATCTTCTCCCCTGTCGAGGCCGCGGTTCTTGACCCCGATAACCCCTGGGTTTTGCGCGATCACCTGTGCGCCGCAGCTGGAGAGATTCCTCTTTCTGACAGGGAGGCTTCCGAAGTATTTGGACCTCGAGCACCCGCACTTTTAGCGCAGCTTGGCGCCGAAGGCCAGCTTGTAAACCGCAGTGGTGGCTGGCGGTGGAATATCACCTCCGATGAGCAGCCCTGGGACCGAATTCAGATCCGTGGCAGTGGTAGGGATGTTCAAATCGTTGATGCTCGAAGCGGAAGCATCATCGGGTCAGTCCCTCAAGATTCTGCGGATTCTCAGGTGTTCCCCGATGCGATTTACGTACATCAGGGACGAACCTTCCATGTTCTCTCTCTTGAAGAAGGACCCGCACGGCTGGCCTACGTTGAAGAAGTGCGCACTCCCTTACGAACCAGAGCACAGGATGCTGTCTCCATTCGCGTGGTTGATGTGGACGAGGAATGGGTGAGTGCAGATACTTTGGTCCATTGGTACCGAGGGAGCGTCGATGTTACTCGCCGGGTCACGGATTTTGACCTGCTCCGGCTGCCCGGTTTGGAGTTCATTTCCAATACTCAACTTGCCATGCCCGAACGTACTTTGCGTACCCAAGCGTGTTGGTACACCCTCTCGCCATCAACGATGGCTTCTTTAGGAATTGATCGAGGCAGCGTATTGGGTGCTCTTCACGCTGCTGAGCACGCATCTATTGCCCTACTGCCATTGAGTGCAAATTGCGATCGATGGGATTTGGGTGGGTTGTCGACAAATCTGCATACGGACACGGACTTGCCGACGGTTTTCGTCCATGATTCGTATCCGGGTGGTGCGGGTTATGCGCATTTTGGGTTTAAGCATGCTCGAGAATGGATTCGAAGCACATTCCACGCCGTCGCAGAGTGTCAGTGCCACGATGGTTGCCCGCGATGCATCCAATCCCCGAAGTGTGGCAACGGAAATGAACCCCTGTCAAAGGAGGGGGCACGTCGCCTCTTGGAGTTCCTCTGTGAGCATTCCCCCTTCGAAGAAATTCCCAGAGAACTTCCAGATACAAAATAGTATCCACACAGCATGGTTTCTTATATTTAAGTCATCGAGAGTTGGACCCCGCTTAAGCGGGGATGCCACACCGAAAGACTTTTCGGGAAACTCGCACTGTGTTGATGGGATACTTGAGGGGCCAGCCGGGGGGCAGGCCCCTCAAGTGCATCTACGGGATCTACACCCGCCCGAGCAGAGCGCCCAATCACCCATCCCCATGCACCTTTAAGATGAATCCTCACGATGGTATCGATGCCTTCGCACCGGCATGAGCTCAGTTGCGCGCCATTGCTTTCTGCAACTTCTTGCGCTACTTGGCACGCTTTGTCCTCAACGTCCTCCCACTGAGCAGTCGCAGAAATGTCCGCGCCTGCCAAGGCGCTAAGATCCGCGATATCTTGAGCCCGATTCAAGGACACAAGAAAAACTGCGCACACAATTCCCGCGCAGGCGAGCACCATGGCAAGTGCGAGAACTCCGATTACCATCACGGTTCCCGAGCCCTGGTCAGCGCTCCATCCTTTCGTTCTATCGGCCCCAGCTTGATCCACCACGGACATCAGTCTTCACCGCCGACAAGCGTGCTCTCACGTAAACCTTGGTAGTGACAGTGCGCGTGAAAACCCAGCAGCCCAGCAGGACCCCGATAAGAACTTTCAGCTGAGCCATAGATCCAGCGCTCATCGCTGGTGAATTCAAAGTGAAGGTTACTCAGTCCTGCACCTACTGCTTGGGCAGCTTGTATGCCATCACCTCCGCGAGCGCTTTCACGCACGCCGATTCCCAGTGCAGAACACAGTGTCTGAGTGGTCATTGATGCCGCAAACACCGAAATGACTATGGCAATCATGACGACGATTGAAAACGTTCCCAGTGCGATTTCAACGCTCACCATGCCTTCATCTCCCTTCCGATCAGGTGAAGGCATGGTGAGCTGCGCGCGCCTGCTCATGAAAAACTCAGTGCCGTTGAAATGAGGTGCTCCAGAGCCGACTGAACGACACCGGATTTGAGCACCACGAGAAGCAAACCGGCAAATCCAGCAGTCGCAAGGGCACCGATTGCGTATTCAACGGTCGTCGAGCCTTCTTCCGCGTCGCAATTCTCTTCCCGCATGTCAGCACTCTGCATTGTCATGTTCTGATTCATGGGAGTCTCCTTCCTCTGTTTTCCCATGCCTTCGAGAGTGCCCTTTTTTAACCTGCTCGTCTCTTCCGCCTCAGGGATCTGTGGATGAATCGTTAGCACGCGAATACTGTGGAAAACTTCCTTGAAAACTGTCAGATTGCACTGTGAGCGAGCGTGATCAACACGGGAACGACACCTAGACAGATAAATGCCGGCAACATGAGAAGCCCAAGGGGCACAACAAGTCTCACCCCTAGTTCTTCGGCACCCGCCCGCGCATCCGCAAGACGCTTCTTTCGAGCCGCTGCGCCAAAACGACGCAATTGTTCATCTACCGCAGCACCCCGCATCCACGCCTCGCGAAGGACCTCAGCGACCTCAAGGAATTGCTCTGAGCATTCCTGCCAGGCCAGTTCCCATTCGAGCCCCACAGTCAAACGCTTTGAGACAAGACGCAACTCTTCACGATCCGAGCAGCGTCCAAGACATTCCAATGCCCGAGGAATTGAGGCTCCGGCATCCAAAGCTACCGCCATGAGGTCGCAGACAAGGGCCGTATCCTCACTTCCGTCTTCATCCCATCTGCGCTGGGACGTTCGGATCATCGACGCCGATACCCACCGTCCGGCAAGTAAAAACGCCAATCCGACGGCGCCGCACACCGTCCCTGCACCTCCATCGGCAAGGACAGGAAAAGGATTAACTCCCATCACGCTCACCGCAAGCAGAGCCACGATCGGAAGCAGGTTGAGGATTTTTGCCGAGAGCGCGGGCCCGGCTCCCGCAATCCTTCTAGCTTCTTGCGCCTCGTGAAGGTCATCGAAACTATCGGCAAGACACTCCAAAACCTGAGCAAGAGGGGCTCCAAGAACTACTGAAATCCCGCAGGCCGCACGAATACTCCGAGCGTGTTCGCCCGCTTGAGTAATGATCTCCCCGGGAATTCCCCACTCGTCGCACTCCCCTTCCCCGCAACTTTTCACTCGACTCACTTCCTGCCACGCTTGTTGCGCGGGAATGCCGACCTGCAGCAAAGCACTGACTTTGCGAAGTTTCTGCGCAAGCTTTTCAGCATCAATGGATGTCTTGTGGTCGCCCTCTTTCTTTCTTCCCGAACGAGGCCAACGCGCGACTTTTTCCGCAGGGTGCGGATCCCAGGCTTGAACGCGAGTGAACTGACGCGCTCGCATTACGAATCCCGGCTGAGCACGCGACGCAATTCTTCCCAAGCAGGACCGGTTGAACCGCGGCCTCGGCGATCAATGTAGTAGGCGCAAGAACAGGAGAGTTCCCCGCGCTCAACTCCAAAAACACCGATCTGGGCAACGCGCCGACCAGTATTCCCAGAACTTCCCACGCTCCTTTCCATGTGTACGACAAGGTCAAAAGCAGCACGGGCCTGCACGTGAGTGGCCTCAGCGCTCATCCCCGCGAGCGCTCCAAGGGCGCTGAGCCTGGCTGGAACTTCCGCTGGAGTATTGGCGTGAATCGTTGCAAAACTACCGCGGTGTCCGGTATTGAGGGCGCTCATAATGTCGCGCACCTCCCCACCTCGGCACTCTCCTAGAACAATGCGATCGGGTCTCATTCGCATTGCAGCGCGTACAAGCTCAGAAAGGGTGATTTCGCCCCGGCCTTGAGTGTTGGCCTGACGCGCTTGAAGGTGCACGACGTGCGGGTGAGTGGGGTGCAGCTCGCTTATTTCCTCGATACAAATCAAGCGCTCATTTGCTGCAATACTGCTCAAAAGCGCAGACAGTAGCGTTGTTTTCCCGCTCCCCGTCGCCCCGGAAATGAGGACATTGCAACGCACATCAAGCATTCGACTCAGAATTTGGTGGGTAATGTCATCAATACTCGCTCCCTCGCGCATCTGTTCAAGAGTGAAGCCACCACGGGCTGGAATACGTAAAGAAATGACCGTTCCTTCGCCGGAAAGCGGCGGAATCACCGCATGAACGCGAACCCCCATGGGCAAGATTCCGTCGACTATTGGCACCGCATCATCGAGGCGTTTGCCGCAGATTGCCGCCATTGTGATGGCCAGGCCGCGCACTTCTTCCTCACTGGAAAAGCCATTGTCGATGGGCTCCACGCCCCGCCCACAATCGACCCAGACCCGCGTGGAATTCACCAAAATATCTGTAATCCCCGGAAGATGAAGCAAGGGCGCGAGCACTTCCCCAAGTCCATTAAGGCGTGCATCGAGCTCTTCAAGCGCGGATCCCACATCCTCGATGCCCCTCCCCGGAGCTTTGAGACGAACAATTGCGTCATCGAGGGCTTCTCCCGCAGTGCTCGCCATCAAGAGCGCGTCAGTGACACTCATTGTGGCGCCTCCATGCGTTCCCACAGTTGTGCGCGCGCCTTCCTTCCCCGTCTTCCTTGACGAGGCCGCATCCCTGCGGCATAGACCGGACGGGCCCTGGTGTGCACGATGCGCGTGATTTGTGAAGAGGAAATCAGGCCAACGCTGACTGCACGACTCAGCCCCACAGCCGCGACCCGTGGAGCGACGAGTGCATACGTTGGGCACGGCGCAGGAGTGGCAGCGCTGAGCGCACATAAGCGCGCAGCTCCAAGCGCATCACCGTGACCAAGGAGAATGAGGACATCGATAACCTCACCAATTCGGTCGCATCTTGGCCCCCACAGCCCCAAATCACAGACGACGCTTCTTTCGCCCTTCAGCGCTGAAATCACAGCGGGAACCCGTGAATCGTCCGCGTATGCGCCACCATCCGCATCCCCTCCCAGATAAGGGACTCCGCGACTGACCGGGAGCTCTCGGACCAGTGAGGGAAGGAAGAAGTACTCGTGGACACTAATCGCGGACCAGGTTGCGGCCTCGGCAGGGGGAGTAAGAAGCGAGCCTCGTGAAGTGCGGACAGGACCGGGGCCAGAGAGGTTAACGCAAATACTTCCGGTATCGCGACACAGATCCCATGCGAGGGTGGATACGCCCGCTCCCCCGCTCCATCCCGCGATCCCCACGCATATGCGGCCAGCCACGGAACCTCGAGCAGCTATCCACCGAGCCATATCGGCCGCAAGTAATTGGCCAAGGAGCTTCTCACCACCGGGAAGTCGAATCTCCTCACCTACACAGATGACATGAAGTCCCAAGTGTTCCCAGCCTGAACGCTGCGAAGAATCCGCAATAACCACACTGACGAGGTCTTCAATCCTGTTGATCTCCTCGCGCAAACTGCTGCGCGAGAATTCCTTTCGACCGAGATTGAGATCACGGGGACTCCCCTGCCACACGCTCATCCCAAGAATCGCACACACCGCACGCAGCGATTCCACTGCCCGCCCTTCAAGCCCACTCCACGCAACGATTCCCATTCGAGTCATTCTTCAAGCGTGAATATTCCTTGTAGAGAATGCACGTGCTTCGTTTGAATCTGTGGAAAACTAGGAGTAACCCCAATTCTGTGGATAGCAATGTTGCATCCACACCAACTGAAGGTGCCGATGATGTCCACTCTCAACGAAAACATCGATTCCCCGAAACCCCCGTTTCCAGGGAAAAACCACCAAGCCCTCGCAGAAGATAGCCACATCGCCGCATTTTTCGATCTCGACAAGACCATCTTGGCCACGGCCTCGGCAATGGCGCTGAGCAGACCACTGGTCCACGCGGGTGTCATGAGTCGCTGGGATTCCCTGCGGGCAACCATCGTCCAGCTCCCCTACCTCTTCACCGGTGCGGACGATGACCGGATGCGATCGATGATGCATGCACTCGGTGAGCTCACTCGCGGCTGGGACCCTCAGTACGTTGAGAAAATCGTCAACAGCGTCACGAGTTCAAGCATCGCGCCCCTGTGCTACCGCCAAGCACTTGCGCTCATCGACCACCACCGGCTCTTGGGTCACCACGTTGTCATTGCATCCGCCTCGCCCATGGAGATCGTCCGGCCGATCGCCCACCTGCTCTCAATCCCCGATGCGCTATCCACCATTGTTGGACGCGGACAAGATGGGCTGGTCGACGGGACGATCACTCACTTCAACCACGGAGCAGGAAAAGCCGAGGCCTGCCGAAAACTCGCCGAAGAACGCGGGTGGGACCTCAGCCAGTCCTACGCCTACACCGATTCCGTTTCGGATCTACCCATGCTTGAGCTTGTCGGCCATCCGCAGGCCGTCAACCCTGATCGATCCCTTGCCGCAATCGCCCGCGAGCGCGAATGGCCCATCCATACCTTCACCCAGACCGTTCGGATTCACAGTCGAAAGCGCACGCGTATGACGCTGGCCATGATTCCAGTGGCCCTCGTGGGCGGGATCGGAATCGGTTATTGGGCACGCCGCTCAATTCCCAGCAAATAGCGGCATACTTGACATATGTCCAAACTGTCCTTGCCGCCCGGCTCCGCTCTGCGCTCAGCGTTCTTCGCTGCCATCTTTGCGCCCGTTGCTTTAATCCTCATGGGAATGTCCCTTGCGGATCTTCAAGCACGTGCGGCTATCGGCGTGCCCCTAGCCTCCGTCGAGGGCATGATTGGTATGGCGTTCTCAGCCATCATTTTGGGCATGATTTCAATTAACTGCGAGCGCCATTCCATCGGAATGTTCGTCGCTGCCGCTTGGGCGCTTATCATCGGTTTCCTGCAGACTTTTGGTTATCTCCGCATTCATTTCCTTGTTGCGGCGAACCTTTCAGCCGATGACATGTCCGCTGCTCAACGTTGGAATCTTTACCCGGTATGCGTGGCCGCAATCCTTCTCGGTTCGGGTGTTGCGTTGGCCCTGACCCACCGCGCTCGCGCGAAGAACCCAGAGGCTGAGGAGCTTATGCCCTTCGAGCGCCACCAAAGCGAACGTATCGCTGTTGCGGTTGCTTCCCTCCCCTTGGGTATTGGCGCCCTGGTGCTGCTCATTCGTTGCGCTCCTGCCGATTCTCTCCCTATGGCCGCACGAGGCCTGAGCGGGGTTATCGCGCAAACTCCGTTCCAGCCAATCCTCAGCGCCGCGGTTGCTGAAATTCTTGGCCTCGTAGCTTTGGCTTCCCGCTGGTCAATGATCGGCCCCCAAGTCATCGCATGGACCTACATCATTCCCGGGTTCTTGTTGATCCCTCTGGGAACGACCCTCACCGGTGTCGTTGTGACTCCGGGCCACTCTTTGGGGACACAGATCCTCATGTCTGCTTCGACGATCGCCGCGTACGGAATGATCCTCGCGGCATCGACTCTGGGAATCTATTGGGCGCGCCGCTACGCTACGAGCGACTCGTCTTCAAACGATTAATTCGCTAAATGTGGCGCTTCTCGGCGGGTAATCCCCCATCCTGATCGTTTTCTCGTTATCGTCAGCACGAGAAGAGGAGGCCTCATGTCTGATCAGGAACACAACGAAGCATCGCCCGAAGAAATCAAGGACGAAGCGATTCGCCGCAACGAAAACGAAGAATTGCCGCTGACCGGTGAAGAAGTCACCCTTCCGGGCGAAGTATCTGCTACCGAAGACATTATCGGCGGCGCCTCGGTTACTGAGACCAGCCAGGTTGAGCCGGTTCACATGGGTGTTACCCCCACTTCCCTCGACGATGTTCTTGCCTCGCGCGCGCAAGACGAACAGCCTGAGGACAGCGCTTCCGAAGATCAGCCCGCAGAGGAGTCCACCGAGTCTTCCTCTGACAAGGCCCAGAGTGACGCCCCCGCCGAAGACCACACGCAAGAATCCGCTTCCACCGAAGAGCCCGCAGAAGCTGAACCAAGCGTCGAGGCCGCAACCGACACCCCCGAAGAGCCACAGAACAACGGCGAACCCGCGACTGCTGAGCACGAGGATGCTCCGCTCGAGGAAGCACCCGCCCAAGCACCCGAAACCCGCGATGTCGAAGACGCCTCAGCCTCACACGAGGATGCACCGGCCTCGGAAGAAGCAGTGGTAGTTGAAGAAACTGCCCAGGATTCCCCCGAAAAAGCCCCCGTCGAAGAAGCAGCCGAGGATCTTCACACGACCACGACGATCCCCGCCACAAGCGACACAGTCGAAGAAGCGGCCGAAGCGGAAGAGGCCTCAGCCCCCGTCGCTGACGTTCCCGATGCGCTTTCGCGTCGTTTTGGCGACCAACCTGAGCTTGCCGACGACTTCCAAGAAGACGAACTCGAAAGCACAACCGTTCGTCGCCGCGCTTTCGTTGCCCCGCAAGAGGAATCTCCCGTCACCGAGGCCGCGTGGAAGCCTCGCGAGGATGCCGCGGAGCGCAGCGTTCCTCAGGACACCCCTGAGAGCCTCGATGATGTTCTCTTCGAGGGCGCCTCCATCGTTCCCGAAATGCCCTCACGCACCGGGGCACACCTCTTCTCCTTCATTTTGGGAATCCTTGCTCTGCCTATCACCTGGTACCTCGTCGCGGACGCGGGTGCCCGAATGACTCTGCCAGAAGGTAATCCGGCTGCGACCGGCGTCATCAACTGGCTGGCAATCACCGAACTGGCCATCGCTTTCGTCGCGATCATCGCGCTCTTTGAAGCATTCAAGCGTTCTTCATTGGGCGCATGGATTGCCGGACTGTGCTTCCTTGCCGCTGGTATTCCTTGGGTTTTCGCCCCGGCCTTCACCAGCGCACACACCGTCTCTCTGCTACATTTCCTGCAAAATGCCGGCTCCTTCGGTTCCAACCTTGCCCACCATTTGCAGGCATCGGGATACTCAGGCCGCCTGCTCATCCTGGGCATTGTTTTGATGGGCGTTGCCTCGCTGTCTCACTCGGCACGTCGACGTGGGCGCGCAGAAGAAGCCATGCGTGAGCAGGTTGAGCGCGTGAATCCGACGGGCGCACACTACACCGCCCGCGAGCGTCGCCGCGCTGCAAAGGCAGCTGGTCTGCGGTGAAGCCCGAGGTTTCTCGCACCCTTCTCGAGGCACCCGGCCCATGGGTTCACCGCCGGGTTTCGGCCTCGGGAGCCTCTTTCCACGTCACCGACGCGGGTCCCGAGGACTCCTCTTTTGCCGTCATCTTGCTCCATTCCTTCCCCATGACGTGGTGGACGTGGCGCGAGGTGATCCCCGCTTTCACCGAGGCTGGAATCCGCACGATTTCCGTGGATATCCGTGGTTTTGGAACCTCGGATCTGGCTCCCGGGGAAGTCGAACTCACTCAGCTTGCATCGGATGTGGCGGCCGTGGCCTCGGCGCTGGGAATTTCTTCCTACACGGTCGTCGGCAACGGAATGGGCGGGGTAATCGCATGGATGCTCGGATCCCTCGAGCCCGCCGGTTTGCGCTCGATTGTTCCCGTGTGTGCGCCCCACCCCCTGGGTGTGCACTTCCTCCGTGGTCTTTCTTCACGAGGCCGAGGCCGCTGGTTCTCAACCCTGCTCTCACGCAGGCCGCGCCTCACCTTCCTTGCCCCAAAGTCCGCTTGGGTTGATCGTTCGATTTCGCAGTGGGCAGCACCTTTTACGAAGGAGCACATGCTTTCGGAGGCGGGTGTGTACCGTGAGGCGCTTTCGCGTCATGTCGCTATTCGCTCTGCGTGGCAGTCTCTTCAGGCCACTTTTAGGCCGTCATTCGCCTCAAAGGATGTTTTGATGCGCAAGGTCGAGGTCCCCGTTTTATCGATTCAAACGCGTAATGACGGACTGTGGTCACACCTTGACTTCGCCGATGATGTGCAGGCAACTTCGGGCGAATTCACCATGCGCGCGCTTTCTGAAAGTGGGCACTTCCCGCAGGAAGAAAATCCGCGCGCACTCGTAGCCGCGATCCTTCCCTTTATCCGCGAGTCTGCCTCGCTGGAGTAGAGAAGTGGCACGCATCGCTACGAATTTACGCAAAGTGTGTGCAAATCTGTGTTTTAGCTCGTTCACCGTGCATAATAGTTACGACTATCACACGGTGGCTCTTTCGTGCTGGGCTGCCGTCTTACAGGACTAGGACAGCTCAGGAGTCGGCGGCGCTGACCAGCGGCGCTCGCAAGCAGAACGGAGTTCCGGCTTTATGTATGGAGACGCAAACTTCATCAACCAAGTGCCGCTTTTCAGCGGACTTGATGAGGCCCAACAGGTATCACTGCAGCAGAAGATGGGCCAAACGACGCTGCGCCGCGGTGAAACCCTCTTTGATGAAGGCGATCTTGGCGACCGCCTCTACATCGTCACCGAAGGAAAGGTAAAGCTGGGGCACACGTCAAATGATGGCCGCGAGTCCTTGCTTGCAGTCCTCGGTCCCGGCGAAATTCTTGGTGAACTCACCCTCTTCGATCCGGGCCCGCGTTCAACCACGGCAACCGCTGTTTCTCCCGCAACCCTGCTCCACCTGCAGCACACCGACCTCATGGAAATCGTCGAGGCAAACCCGACTCTTGCAAAGCACATGCTTCGTGCACTGGCCCAGCGTCTGCGCCGCACGAACGAATCGCTGTCGGACCTGGTTTTCTCCGACGTCCCCGGTCGCGTCGCCAAGGCTCTCCTCGATCTTGCCGATCGCTTCGGCACTGCAACTGATAAGGGTATCCACGTTCCTCACGACCTCACCCAGGAAGAACTCGCACAGCTCGTTGGTGCTTCTCGTGAAACCGTGAACAAGTCGCTGGCCGACTTCGTCTCGCGCGGATGGATCCGCCTGGAAGGCCGCGCCGTCACTTTGCTGGACGTTGATCGCCTAGCGCGCCGCGCGCGCTGATTCAGCACTACGTATAACGGTGGGCTGAGCAGGTACATCACCTGCTCAGCCCACCGTTTTATCGCCCGCTTAATTGAGCGGGATCAGTCGTTCTTCGGTCGCTTCAAGTACGCCACCAAGCTATCCGAACCAGTCGGCCCGGGAACAACCTGGACGAGTTCCCACCCATCGGCGCCCCACTGGTCGAGGATCGCCTTTGTCGCATGAGTCAGAAGCGGAATTGTTGCATATTCCCAAGTAGTCATAGCGCTATCCTACGACACCCTCGCCAAGGCCTCATGCTCCAACGGGCATGGGGATGGGCCTTTCTCGGAGAACCTTGGTTGATGCTCGAATAGACTTCATCGACAAACTCTGCGGGACCCGAGGTTTACGCAGCTCAACAGCAAGGGGGTCCGAAGAATAGTTGAGCCACTTCGACCAATCATCAACGTTCGGGTAGACCCGTAAAATCATGCGTCGTTCGCGTTCCGTGAGCCCTCCCCACACGCCAAAAGACATTCGCGATTGAAGCGCATCGGCAAGACATTCGAGGCGAACGGGACATTCCATGCAGCGCATCCGAACTTGCCGCTGCGCCGCACCCTGTACGAATAGCGCATCGGGCTCTTTTTCCGCACACAATGCAAACTCCACCCAGCTGTGGTCATCAATCATTGATTCCACCCTCTCCACATCTGCGGTCAACATTGACCTCCCTTTAAGAGACTACACATGAAATTCACATAAGTGAAATTGGGACTATCTCGATCCAATCGTCCCCTTGTCCTTGGTATTCAAGGCAATGCCCGTCTTCCTCTGCCTTTCACCGCGCTGGGCACGTATCCTGTACCTATGGCTCAGTCGCATACACGCTTTGTTCGACCCGCACAGCTGGTGGCGCTTTTGCTGTCATTCTTGGCAGCATCAACACTTGTCGGTGTGGTCAGCGCTGGTGTCTTGGTGCCGGCCGTCGGAACCGGTGCAATCACCGCGAAAGCAGGGATGGAGATCTTCGACGAGATCCCTACCGACATCCAAGTCGTCTCTCCCGCGACCGAGTCCACCATGCTCGATACGAACGGCCAAGTGATTGCCCGCTTCTACGACAAGCAGCGCATTGTCGTCCCCTCGGACAAAATCGCACCCATCATGAAGAAGGCAATCGTCGCCATTGAAGACCGACGCTTCTTCGAACACCACGGTGTCGATCCCACGGGTATTGCCCGCGCAATGGTCAATAACCTCGGTGATGATGGCGGTAAGCAGGGCGCATCGACCATTACCCAGCAGTATGTGCGTAATGCTTTGGCTGAAAAGGGTTATATGGAAGGCGATGCCGACCAGGTCGAGGCCGCAACCGAGCAAACCACCGAACGTAAACTTCGCGAAATCAAGTACGCCCTTGCCGTCGAAAAGCAGATGGACAAGGATCAAATCCTGACTGGCTACTTGAACATCGCTCCCTTCGGCCCCATCACCTACGGTGTCGAAGCCGCCTCGAAGCTTTACTTCTCCAAGTCCGCCAGCGAGCTTTCCACTGGCGAGGCGGCCCTCCTCGCCGGCCTCGTACAGTCCCCGGTGCAGTACAACCCGCTTCAGCATCCTGAGGCCGCGCAGGAGCGCCGCGATACCGTCCTTTCCGTGATGGCTGACCAGGGCATTATCACCGAGCAAGAAGAAGCCGAAGCAAAGGCCGTCAGTGTCTCCGACATGCTTCACCCCACGCAGATCCGTGAAGGCTGCTCGGGTGCGGGGGATGAAAACGCCTACTTCTGTTCCTATGCCGTGCGCCAATTCCTCGCCGATGAGGCCTTTGGAAAGACCTCCATTGAGCGTGAGCGCCTGCTCAAGACCGGTGGCCTGACCATCCGAACGACTTTGGATCCGAAGAAGCAGCATGCTGCCTACGAAGCCTTAACGACGACCATTCCACCCGACGATGCCTCCGGTTTGGATAACGCTTTGGTCTCTTTGGTTCCCCAAACGGGTGAAGTTGTAGCAATGGCCCAAAATACTGTCTACGGCGTGGGTGAAGACGAAACTATGTCGAATTATTCGGCCGATGGTTCCTTCCAGGTTGGATCAACCTTCAAGGTCTTCGTCTTGGCCCAATGGTACAAGGAAGGCCGCTCGGGTTATGAAACCATCGACGGGCGAACGAACTTCCCCAATGGCTCCTTCAAGTGTGATGGCGTTCCGATCCACACCGAAAGTTGGAACGTCGTCGACTTGGCAGGCAAGGACGGTGCTTTCAATGTCATCGGAGCAACCGGCCTTTCGGTGAACCACTCCTTCGTCAATATGGCGTCCAAGCTCAACTTCTGCGATATCTTCCAAGTTGCCGCTGACATGGGCATCGATGACGGAAACGGTGAACCAATCTTGGCAGTGCCCGGTAACATCTTGGGTTCCAGTTCTGCTTCACCGCTGACCATGGCACGCGCTTTCGCAGCCTTCGTCAATGACGGCAAGATGTGCCAGCCCTACTCGATCGCGAAGGTTACCGACCGTCAAGAGAACGTTCTTAAGGAAGGTTCTGCGAACTGCAAGCAGGTCATCGATTCGCAGGTCGCTCAAAAGGTTGCAACAACCCTGACGAAGTCGGCAAGCCAGTACTACACTGCTACGCGTTTGTCGGGCGGTCGTCAATTTGCCGCCAAGTCCGGTACGACCGACTACTCGGCAAACACCTGGCTCACGGGATCGACCGCAGAACTCACCACTGCCGCATGGGTTGGTCACGGCAACGCCTCGACAACCCCGGTCCAAAACGTTCGCATTAACGGCCGCTACTACTCGCAGATTTTCGGTGAAACCTTCGTTGGTCAAAACATTTGGGCACCGTATATGAGCACGGCTCTGGAGGGAACACCCAACAGTCCCATGCCCAATGCAAATATCGGCACGCCTCAGGCGGTCACGCGGGCAACCCAGGCACCCACTCCCAGCGCTACGCCCGCTGCTCCCCAAAATGAAGGCAACGGGCCTGGGGATGATGACGATGAAGGGGATGACTGACCTATGAGTACGCGTCGCCTCGCCACTCACGCCTTCCGAGGCGTAGCCGCCCTTGCTTTAGGCGGTACTGCTGCTCTCGCCTGGGGGAGCGTCGAACGACGCCGTCCCATAGTCCGTCACTTCGACGTTCCTTTGTCTGCACTATCGACCCCAATGCTGCGTTCTCACACCCGCATGGCGAAGGTGCTTCACTTTTCAGATCTTCACCTCTTCCCCGGTCAGGAATTCCTCATCGATTTCCTTCAGCACGTACGCGATACCGAGGAATTTGACTACGTCATTTCAACCGGGGATAACTTCGGAAGCCCCGATGCTCTTGGCGCAGTTATCCAGGCCCATGAGATTTTTGCCGACTTCCCCGGCGCCTTCGTTTTCGGGTCGAATGACTACTACTCCCCCAAGCGCAAGAGCTGGATGCGCTACCTGACGCCTCGAGGATCAGCGAAGGTGGACCGCGCGGTGGACTTGCCGTGGACGGAGCTGGCTGCGCACCTGCGCTCGATGGGGTGGGCGGACCTCTCCAACGCCTCGGCGTACCTTCAGGCGGAAAACGAAAGGATCACCGAGCCCGACCTCCTCAAGGCACTTCCCGCGCCTCTTGCCCTCCTCGGTGTCGATGATCCGCACATCAATCGCGATTCGATCAACGGCCTCTCGCAACGCTGGCTCAGCCCCGATGCTATTCGTATTGGTGTGACTCATGCTCCGTACACGCGTGTCCTCGATTCGATGACTCACTTGGGGACCGAGTTGATCCTTGCCGGTCACACACACGGTGGGCAGATTGGTCTTCCAGGCGTGACCTCGCTGGTGACAAATTGCGATCTTCCCCGCGAGTTCGGCAAGGGACTGCACGTGTGGGAAACCGGAGTCAATGAGTGCTCGTGGTTGCATGTTTCGGCCGGCCTTGGAACCTCTCCCTATGCCAAGGTTCGGATTGCGACGCGCCCTGAAGTATCGATTCTGACGATTCACGACTGATCAGTAGAGCTTTCCCCCCGCTGAACCACTGTGATTGTGCACTTTTGGTGCGAGCCACGCATGTAAATTTGGCGCAGTAGCTTCAGACGGCTATACTCATACGGTCACGGGGTGTGGCGCAGCTTGGTAGCGCGCTTCGTTCGGGACGAAGAGGCCGTGGGTTCAAATCCCGCCACCCCGACGTGATTCCCGCAGTATCTTTTGATGCTGCGGGTTTTTTCTCGCCTGTTTACACAGTCCCAACTTCTTGGTTGTTCGCGCGCGCCTGGCACCTGCCCTGATAGCGTGACGTTATGAACGCTTCTCAACCAGCTCACCGCCCCTTCCTGGTGGCCGTATGCCGTCCAGATGGCATTCTTGCGCGCGATGAGCTGGCCTCGATGAAGACTATCGGCGGTCTTGATGATCGGGATCTTCACGCTCTTCCCCTTGTCGATGCGACCTCTCCCCACCCAGCAAGCGACATTGATCTTGATCAGTACTCGGGTGTGATCATCACAGGTTCCCCCTTCGGCTTCGAGCACCCGCACGCGGAAAAGACTGATGAACATCTGCGCGTAGAAGAACGGATCGACGCTCTTGCAGCCATCCTCCTTAAGCGCGATTTCCCGACCTTTGGAATTTGCTTCGGTATCCAATCCCTTGCACGTGCTTCAGGGACCCCCCTTGTTCAAGGATTCTCGGAAGATCTTCAAGCACCTGAGATCACTTTGACCGAGGCCGGACGCGAAGATCCGCTCACCGGGGCCCTTCCCCCCACCTTCTACGCATATACCGGGCACGCGGATGCCATCGGTACCATTCCCGTCGGGGCCGAACTTCTGGCGACGGGTTCACGTTGCCACGTTCAGATCTTGCGTTGGGGCCACAATGTCTACGGCACTCAATTTCATCCTGAAATTACGCGTGAAGGAATGCATCTTCGCATTGATACCTACGGGGACACCTACTATCCTGCGGAAGAAAAGCCTGCCGTTATTGCTCGCTGCGATGCGGCAGATACCCAACCCGCCCACGACCTTTTGGCATCGTTTATTCACCGTTACAGGCGAGCCTGACGAGGGGGAGCTATGACCATTTCTTTTGCTCAGTCCGAGCGTTCAACTTTGGGCGTGGAATGGGAACTCCAACTGATCGATGTCGATTCAGAAGATCTACGCCAGTGTGCGGGAGCCATCCTGAGCGAGATTTCGGCTCGCTATCCCGATGACACCCTCATCCACGGCGAGATGCTGCGAAATACAATCGAGTTGGTCTCGCGCAAACAGACCCGAGTGAGGGATGCGATTGCAGATCTCAATGAGGGCATCGACCTTTTGCGGCCCGTCACTTCTGCGCTTCGCGTAGACCTGACCGGCGCAGGTTCGCATCCCTTTGCCAATCCTGCCCATCAGCGTGTTTCCGACTCCGAGCGTTACGCAGAACTCGTCAATCGCACACAGTTTTGGGGTCGCCAAATGCTGCTCTTCGGCACCCACGTCCATGTTGGGATCGAGGACCGCTCAAAGGTTCTTCCACTACTTGGGTTCCTCGCAACCCACCTTGGTAGGCTCCAAGCACTCTCGGCCTCGTCACCCTACTGGGCGAGCACGGATACGGGGTACTGCGACAACCGTGCGATGGTCTTCCAGCAGCTACCCACCGCTGGGGTTCCACAGCTCTTCACTAGATGGGAGGATCTTGAGGGCTACACCCAGGACATGAAGAAGACCGGAATCATCTCAAAGTTTGATGAGATCCGATGGGATATTCGCCCCTCGCCCAGGCTTGGAACCCTCGAGGTTCGCGTATGCGACTCTGCCTCCAACGTTGCCGAAATTGGAGCGATCACTGCGTTGATCCACTGCCTCGTCGAATATGGTTCGCGTCTCCTGGACCGCGGTGAAGAACTGCCCACGACATCGCCGTGGTTCCTCGCGGAAAACAAGTGGCGCGCGGCGCGCTACGGAATGGATGCCGTCCTCATCGAAGACATCCACGGCAACGAACGGCATATCGACGATCTTCTCGACGAGACTGTGCGCCGATTGGAACCCATCGCTGATGATCTTCAGTGCCAAGAGGAACTCGACTTCATCCACACGCTACGCAATATCGGCGTGGGTTATCAGCGTCAGAAAGCGGTCGCCGAGGCCTGCGGCAGCCTCGAGGCCGTCGTCGCTCACTTGCGCGCTGAGACCGCAGCTGGACGCCCGCTTGCCCCGCAAGTGACAGATGGGATCTCTACGGAGGGGGCACGATCGCCTCGTCCGGGAAACCGGAAGTAAACGCAGACAATAAAAGTGGGCGACGCAGCATTTCACGCGCGTCGCCCACTTTCATGCCCGCAAAGAGCGGGGTTATAGGTCAGACCTAGGTTAGTTCTGCTTGCCGAAGCGACGGAAGAACATGGCCAAGAGCGCACCAGAGAGGTTGTGCCAAACCGAGAAGACTGCACCGGGAAGCGCGGCCTCGGGGCTGAAGTACTTCGTCGCCAAGCCGGCTGCCAGACCCGAGTTCTGCATACCAACTTCGATTGCGGTCGTACGGGCTGCACGGTAATCGCCGCCCGAGATACGGCCTGCGAAGTATCCGAAGACGTAGCCCAGCAGGTTGTGGAGGATGACCACGACGAAGACGATGAGTGCGGATTCCATGATCTTATCGGCGGACTTGCCAACGACTGCTGCAAGCACGTAGGAGATACCGAGGACGGAGATCCAGGGAAGAGCCGGGAGGATCTTTTCAACGTAACGGCCAGCAAGCATACGGACGACAATGCCTGCGATAACCGGTATCAGAACGATCTGAACAATTGCGAGCGCCATGCTCTTAGCATCAACAGGCATGTACTGACCGGCCAGCCACTTGGTCAGCAGGGGGGTCATGAAGGGTGCCAGCAGGGTGGAAATCGATGTCATGGTCACCGAGAGTGCAACGTCACCCTTTGCCAGGTAGGAGATGACATTCGAGGCGGTGCCACCCGGAGCACAACCGACCAAGATGACACCGGCTGCAATTGCCGGATCAAGGTGGAGCACTTTGGCCAGGAGGAAGGCAACTCCAGGCATAATGACGTACTGCGCGATAACACCAACGATAACGGGCAGGGGGCGCTTCACGACAAGAGCAAAGTCAGGAAGGGTCAGGGTCAAGCCCATGCCGAACATAATGATGCCCAGGCCGATGTTCACACCCGAGGCAAGCTTTGCTGCATGAGTCGGGAAAATCAGACCCAGGGCGAATGCTGCGATAATAATGAGCGGGAATACGGTGACCGCGATGCGGGCGGAACGATCTTCTTGAGAAAGCTCGGGCTGAGCGGCAACCGAGGATGGGACGGTTTCTTCGCGTGTATCGTTTGTTGACATACCTATAACATTGCGCCGATAATTCGGTTCGCGAAAATTTCATCTCAGAGCATGGGATATCGGTGAGCGCTCGCACACTTTCCGCGCATTTCTTAGGTTTCCCTAAGTGAATAGGCCCACTACACTGTTGCCCATGAATCAACGTGGATCACGGATGCGCTCACTTATTCGCCGCGGATGGCTCTCAAACGAACACGGCGCCTGGGTCATGACCTTTCTTCCGATCGCTGTCGGAATCTGCACCCTGAAACCTCAGCCTATTCAGTTCCTTTTACTTGCCGCATGGATAGCGGCTTACTGTAGCTATCACGCACTCACCCTGTACATGGCGGCTGCACCTCAACGTCGAAAAACCTACCTACCGGCAATGGCGACCTGGGCAGCAATCGCGGCTGCATGCGGGATTCCGGTCATCATTCTTCACCCGCGTCCTGTCGCGCGAATCCTGATCCCCGTGACAATCTTCTGTGCAATTGCGACATTCGAGGCGTGGAGAAAGCGCCGACGCTCGCTACCCTCACACCTCGCTAGCGTTCTGGCCAGTTCATGCACCTATCCGCTGTCAGTGTGGGTTGTTGCTGAAGACTACTCACCACTCAAACTCTGGTGTGCGGCGGCCGCAATTGCGGCATACATGTTGGGCGCTACTCTCTACGTAAGATCGTTAATCCGGGGTGCCGGGGACACGCGCATGTTCGCCGTCTGTATTGCCTGGCACCTAGCGACACTAGTGGCAGGTCTTGTCGGCGTTGTGACCCACGTGATTCCACTCTGGTCTTTGATCGCTTTTACCGTGCTTTCTATGCGAGCGATCGTTGTTCCCGCATTACAAAATTCATCACGCATCAAGCTTCGCCCTGCGGTCATTGGGATTGGCGAATATCTGGCCTGCGCCTTGATGTTTAGCGCAGTTATCGCGATCGTCGCATAGTTCTTTGCTCAGCGATAGGTGATAATTAAGCGTATGAACTTTATTCTGCGTCTCATTGGAACAGCCCTGGGCCTATGGGTCTCAGCTGCTCTTGTCCCGGGAATTACCATCGCGCGCGGTACGTCCATGACGGAAACCGTCGTCATTTTGGGTTTGATTGCACTGGTGTTCACCGTCGTAAACTCCATTGTTCGACCTCTCATTCAGATTCTTGCCTTCCCGCTCTACATCCTCACTTTTGGCCTTTTCGCCCTGATCACAAACGGCATTGGCTTCTTGGTTGCGGGATCGATTGCAGACTTCATGGGCCTACCCTTCTCCGTGTCCGGCCTTGGCGCGGCCGTCATCGGTGCCATCATCACCGCTATTGTCTCTTCGCTCTTCGGAGGGCTCACGGGCGCTCAGAAGAAGTAATTCACCGGTGCCGTCTGGCCTTGAGCAACTTCTTAAGAAACTCGGCGGGTATCAAAAATGTAGGAACGCGTGCGCGTCGCCTCGGTGATACCCAGCCGAGTTCTTCTTTCCTCTTCCCAGCGATGCACGTCCTCGATATTGCGATAGCGGCCCGCGTCCGCCGATTCGCACTCTCGAATTGCTTCCGTGTAGGTCGCAATATCATGAGCGGCAATGGGGTTGTCTTGCCCTTGTTTTCTCTCTAAGTGCTCGCTGTCAAAGTGCAGGGTCAAGGCGTGGCCGCGATTCGCATTCGCTCCACCGTCAAGTGCGGGGACGATGTCACGCGTGTTTTCCATATTGAGCATGGGAACACTTGAGTCGGGATGGAATCCCGCAACCGGCGAACCCGCAGTCAGCACCGAGGCAACGCAGTAGTGCGAGCGCACCTGCGGATCTGCGGCCAGCTGTGCGGCAATAATCCCGCCTTGAGAGTGGCCCACAAACTCAACTGGCTCATCGGCCCTGATCCCCGCCATATCCATAGAAGTTTTTACTGCCCTGAGCTGATCGGAATTGGATTGCCCAACTGCTTGAAGATTCGTCAGCATATCTTGGGGATTATCTTCGCCCGGCCCCCACTTTTGCGTCCCCCTGATCATGACCGACCACGCACGGTGCTCCCTCCCATTAGCGTCCACCGTCACGTGCTGAAGGATCTCAATTTGCCCCTCGTCTGCACTGGAGCGAAGCTGCCCGATACGATCCAATGCCTCCGAGGCCTTCAACGGGGTTTCGACTTTCTCCTGCTTGGCACTCGCCTGGGAATGCGAAACCTGCGATTGAGGAGAGGAAGAATGCGGTGGATAAGCCGCTACAGCGTTAACCGCATAGACAACCGAGCCGAAAGACCCGCAATATTCCATCGGGTACCCTCCCTGCGCAACCCCCGAGAGTACTCGGCTTGTTGGCCCAGACGGCGCGCCATCGGGAAGGCTCTGCGCTGAAATCCTCACCCCCGAATGCCGACCAAACATTAACCATCCCATTGCTGCATACAGCGTTGACATTTGTGCAGCAGCATCTCGAGTAACCTCAACGTCCGAAGGTGTTGAAGTCCCATTGACCAGGCGCGATAGTTCAGCAACATCCATTTGTGTACGTAACCCCAAAGACGCATCCGATGGCTGGTGAACAAAGGACAACCCGTGGGTGCCAATCGTTGCTATCCCATGAAAGACGCCAAGCGGCGCAAAGAAGAAAGGAGCATAAGGATTAACGTATTTGCCCAGACCTGCGATCTTTCGCGACGCCGTCAAGCCTCCCGCCCACGAAAGCTCTCCCATACTGCCACCCAGCCTGCGCACAGTCTTCTGGTAGGAAGCAGCGTCGGCCTCGGCAGCAGCATGGATGGACGCAACATAAGCAAGCCTGTCCGCACAACTACCAATCTGCTCGCTCAGTTGAGCTCCGAGGGCACACAAACGTTGCAAAACACCCCCACACTGATGTGCACACAACTCCTGATTGAGCGAATGTGCCGCATCGAGCTGACTATCAAGCGCCTCACGAATCCTACGCAGGAATAGAACATCATCGACAAGCGCCTCAGTATCAATGCGCGTTGTATCCGAAGAAACCACCATCCATGACACACACTGCCCACTCATGTCTGGCCCCCCAGCGCCGCGCTCTCAATTTCGGCTAGGTCACGCACTTCGATTGCCAGCGCCGCCCACATCCGACAGTCATTGCGAATCTGCTCAATTTCTGCGCGCGCCCCTTCACTCCCCTGACCCGTCCACGAATCAAAAGAATGAGCACGCAGTTCTTCGCTGATCGCAACGCAATTGTCTTCAATCACCTTCAGTGACTGGCACACCGTAATGAACCACATGAGCTCAGCCTAAAAATGTCGAACCCACCCCAACAGAGTGCAGCAAAAATCTGTGGAAAACGCCGATGACCGTGCATCCCTGTGGATAGACCTTCCCTCTGACGCGAGTGCCCGCATGGCACGATGCTGCAGGTCTGAGATGATTAAGGCATGACATCGCAGCAGGAATCCATGTTTTCACCCGAGACCGGATATGCAGACTTGGCAGCAGCAGGCCAAGCTTTGTCGCCCCTCGATGGCCGCTATCGCGTGCACACTCAGGAACTGACCCAGTACCTGTCCGAGGCCGCGCTCAACCGCACTCGCATCTATGTTGAGATCGAATGGATGATTGAGCTACTTCGCCGCGGGGTCATTGCCCACGCACCCATGCTCTCTGACGCTGAGCTTGACTATTTGCACGCGCTTCCGCGGGAATTCAACGCTGATTCGATTGCCGAACTGGCCCAAATCGAAGCCGAAACTCGCCACGATGTCAAGGCAGTTGAGTACTACATTGACAATCGCCTGGAGGAAGCGCGCTTTCTCCTTGGTTCGGATACGGCACTTCCCCAGCTGCGTCCTCTGGTTCACATCTTCGCAACCTCCGAAGACATCAATAACCTTGCACACGCGCTGAACATTCAAGCCGCAATCCGCCAGGTCTGGTTGCCGCGCGCGCGTGGACTTCTAGCGCGCTTGCTTGAGCTTGCCGAGGCCGGCGCTGATATCCCCATGCTTGCGCGAACGCACGGTCAGCCGGCGACTCCGGTTACGATCGGCAAAGAATTGGCTGTCTTCGTCTACCGACTTTCCCGCCAAATTTCACGCATCGAAGACACTGAGTACCTGGGGAAGATGAACGGTGCGACGGGCACCTGGGCAGCGCACCGCGTCGCCATGCCCACGGTTCCGTGGCCACTGCTCACGAAGGACTTTGTTGAGCGACTAGGACTGTCGTGGAATCCGCTGACAACTCAGATCGAGTCCCATGACTGGCAAAGCGAACTCTACAGCGATATTTCGCGCTTTGGCCGCATCGCCCACAACCTAGCAACGGATTGCTGGACCTACATTTCCATGGGCTACTTCCACCAAAAGTTGGGTGCTCAGGGGTCCACGGGCTCTTCGACGATGCCTCATAAGGTCAATCCGATTCGCTTCGAGAATGCTGAAGCTAACTTTGAGATCGCCTCGTCTCTTCTTGAGACGCTTGCGGCAACCCTGGTGACCTCGCGACTTCAGCGTGATCTCACGGATTCATCTACCCAGCGTAATATCGGCGTTGCCCTTGGACACTCTCTTGTTGCAATC
Organism: uncultured Actinomyces sp.; assembly: GCA_963540435.1. Classification (GTDB taxonomy): domain Bacteria; phylum Actinomycetota; class Actinomycetes; order Actinomycetales; family Actinomycetaceae; genus Pauljensenia. The sequence goes on along the minus strand of CAUTOM010000014.1, from coordinate 1,020 downwards.
GACAATTTGACCCGCGGTCTTGAGGGTATTGAGTTGAATGCCCGGGTAATGTCCGCCGAGCTCGATGAGCATTGGGAAGTCATTTCCGAGGCCATTCAGCAGGTGATGCGTCTTGCTTCCCTTGAGGGACGTCAGGGGATGGACAACCCCTATGAGCGCATGAAGGAACTCACTCGCGGACACGATATCGACGCCACTCGCCTGCGCGATTTCGTTGAATCGCTGGATCTTCCTCAGGACGCGAAAGACCGACTGATGGAACTTACTCCCGCGAGTTATACCGGGTATGCCCCGGACATGGTTGAGTGGATCAGCGCCGAGTAGAGTGGCTTCCCGCTTGCTTAGGCGGGTGTCCATCCTCGATCGATAGCCGGGGACCCGAGTCGTTCAAATAGTTCTTCGGGGCGTACTTGGAGCGCAGAGTAGCCCAGGTCCCGCATGTCGACCGCGTCTTCGCCATTGACGCTCAAGCGTCCTTGGATGCCGATTGGTGCAATTTCGGGGTTCTTCCACACGGTGCGCACCGCAAGCTCAAGGAGCTTTCGGGCATCTTCGACACGCGCATCATCATCCGTAGGCTGCTTTGCTTCCATGTCGATGAAAAAGCTCACCATGGTCGGTTTGCCAAAACCCTCGTTGACCTGAACCTGGCAGCTTGTGCACACCCATGGCTGCGTACTTTGTTCGAGTGCATCTTCGATCAAGGCTTGGAAACGTTCGGATCGTCCGCTTCGATCCGTCGGACGCAAGCGAGTGAGTGCCGCTCCGACCCCGAGGCTTGCCACACCCAAGGCGGCAAGGCCAAGCCGGTTGGATACGCGAGGGAGTGAAATCTGCTCTGCCCCTTGCTGGACAATCCCAAGGATTCGCGCAATTGAACGATTCTGCGCCATCAGTTCCCCCCGTGAGAATTGTTGTCACCATCAGTTGCGGTGTCCTGCGATTGAGTGGCCTCAAGGACATGAACTCTGGCCCAGACACTTCCGTGCGGGTCATCGAGTTCTTGCCAAATGTCATAGA
>CAUTOM010000013.1:0-30279 GCA_963540435.1 uncultured Actinomyces sp. | reverse complement strand
CGGCTGGGGATGATCTTCGCGTTGAAGATTTCCTTGTCGGATGCGCGATCCGAGGTCCGCTCGAAGTACACGCCCGGCGAACGGACGAGCTGCGAGACAACGACACGCTCGGTGCCGTTAATGATGAAGGTGCCACGGGGGGTCATGAGCGGGAAATCGCCCATGAAGACGGTCTGCGACTTAATTTCGCCCGTGTTGTAGTTCATGAACTCGGCGGTCACGTACATGGGTGCCGAGTAGGTGTAATCCTTAGCCTTCGCCTCTTCAACGGAGTACTTCGGTCGTTCCAAGCGGTGATCGCGGAACGAAAGAGACATGGTGCGAGCCACGTCTTCAATCGGCGAGATCTCTTGGAAAATTTCTTCAAGACCGGAGACATCCGGAACATCTACGCGTCCAGCAGCCTTTGCGGCATCCACGCGTGCTTTCCATGCATCGTTTCCCAGCAACCAGTCAAAGCTTTCGGTCTGCAGGCCGAGCAGATTCGGTGCCTGCAGAGGCTCGCGGAGCTTAGCGAAAGAAATGCGGTTCTTGGGCTGGTTGGCAGTGTTGGTACTTGCAGCCAACGGGGGTCCTTCCCTGCGTTTTCATTGCGCGCACACGCTTTTCGACCCATTAACTGACACCGTCCGCATCCGCCCAGCGCCTATTACAGCGAATGGATACGGGTCACCTCGGGCACAATAAAGCGCAAATACTCATCATAGGTACAGGGATATAGGGGCGCAACGCTCGAGGGACAATATGTCCAACCTCACGTTCAGGTTGCCTCCAGAACTACTTCAGCGTAGAAACGCTTCCAGTGCCCCAAGTCGGGCTTGAACCGACGACCCACGGATTATGAGTCCGCTGCTCTGACCGACTGAGCTATTGGGGCGTAGAAAGTTTAACGCGAAGTATTGGCCTCAGCGCAACACGAGCCCCGTAGTCCCCTACTTACTTGAGAACAACAACGACGTCGGGATCGCCCGTCTGCGTTTGAACAACGCGCGAGATTCCCAAGACATTTGCGACCTCTTCGGCGGTGGCTTTGAGGTTGGGATCCTCGTAGTAGACGGTCGTAACTTCGGTATCCCAGCCACGCGCGTTTGCGGCGCTTGCACCATCAAAACCGGCGTTAGCCAGTGCAGAAACCTTCTGCGCCGCAAGGCCCTGAGTTCCGGTTCCGTTCAGCACGGAAATCTTCGCGGAGTGACGCACCGGGATGGTCGGCGAGGGAGAAGGGGTCTCACTTGTCGTCGCCGAGGCGGAGGGCGAGGCTGTGGCCTCGGAAGAAGGAGAAGCAGAGGGAGTGGTCGCGCTTGCGCTGGCAGATGCCGTCGCAGTAACGCTGGACGTAGCCTTCGGCTGCGAGCCACCCGAGGTCAGGATGTGGCTAATCCCCCATGCTGCCGCGGGAACGATCACCAGCACTGCAAGGAAGGGCCACACGCTCTTCCAACGCGAGGGCTGCTGAAGGTGCATGCCCTGGGGCATGTCTTCGCCGGCGCGGTCAAATTCATCCTTTGGATACTGAGAAGTCACGGTTTCAGAGTAGCGAAAACACTTTCCCCGCGCATACTCCCTCTCCGCGTGGCTGGGATTTCCCCATTTCAACTGATTGACGAGGCCGCGGCTGGGCAAGACGGCGGCTACAGTAGGTCCGTGGAATCTTTGGATCGAGTGATTGACCCTTCATGGGCACGTGCACTGGCGCCGGTAGAAGACAAAATCCATGAGCTAGGTGCTCAACTGCGCGCCGAAGTCGAGGCTGGGCATGGGTATCTTCCTGCGGGAAGCGATGTTTTGCGGGCTTTCACCTACCCCCTGGATCAGGTGAAAGTCCTCATTGTCGGCCAAGACCCCTACCCCACTCCCGGGCATGCGATGGGCCTCAGTTTTTCTGTTTCGCCCGGCGTTCCTTTCCCTGCATCTCTGCGCAATATCTTCAAGGAACTCACCACCGACGTGGGTGTTCCCATGCCCACTAGCGGTGACCTCACTCCCTGGTCTAGGCAGGGAGTGTGCCTTCTGAACCGCGTGCTGACGGTTCGTCCCGGACAGGCTGGATCTCATCGAAAGATGGGATGGGAAGAAGTGACCTCGCGGGCCATTGATGCTCTGGTCGAGCGCCGTGATTCTTCCGGTAACCCCCTTCCGCTGGTTGCAATCTTGTGGGGACGAGATGCGCAGTCCTTGCGCGAGCAGTTGGGGGATACTCCTGCGATTGAGTCTGTCCATCCCTCTCCCCTGTCGGCCCGGCGCGGGTTCTTTGGCTCGAGGCCATTTAGCCGCGCAAACGCGCTGCTTGAGCAGCAGGGGGCAACGCCTATCGATTGGCGGCTTCCCTAGAGGCGGGCGCCTTCAAGGTCTCCGCTCAGCATAGATTGGGGGCACCCACGCTCAACGCGTGGGTGCCCCATCTATCTCACACTCGAGCAATTACTGCTTGATGAGGCGGAAGCGCTGAGCCTTTGAACCGTTGTATCCGTAGATCTGCAGAGGCGTTCCATCAGCATTTCGTCCGCCCTCTAGGTCAAGGAAGAGCAAGGGGGCAACAGCCGATGCAATAGCTAGATCACCGTTGTCGGTCTCGACGACCATCCATTTCTGCGCATGAGTACCATTTGCAGGTTGTTGAGTCACCTTGGTCCCGAAGGCTTTGCTAGCTCCGTAGACATCCAGCACCTTCCCTGAGCCAACATTCGTCAAGGTGACGTATCCCTGAGCATCGTGACTGACGCGCCACTTTTGAGCAGGACTACCATTCGCCGAATACAGCCACACTCGAGCACCAGTGTCCTTTGATCCCCATTGGACGTCCACGCGCTTTCCGGGAGCGGCGATCGGTTCAATCTCATAAATCCCATCGTCGACAAGGCCACGCGTCGCATCGGCGGCATCGTCAAAACGACTGATGGGATCGTTGAGCTTGTCGAGGCGCCACTGTTGAGCGGTTGTGCCATTGGCTAGGTAGCCGTCAATGGCTCTGCCATTTTGAGCAATTCCCGCGCTGAGGTCGACGACCAATCCCGTTCCCACGTTGCGAAGCATGTAGGCCCCACCCGTGACCGAAGTGATCACCCATTTTTGATTCGGGTTGTTCAGATCCGTTGTCCAGACCTGGAGTTGGCGGCCCGGAATGGGGGTCCCGTCTGTACTATCCAGGGATTTATTCGACCAGACATTTTCGAGGCGGTAGTAGCCATCGGTATCACGGGAGATCTTCCACATTTGGTCGTGGAATCCGTAGTTGGTCCACGCATGGACCTTTGCGCCGTTATCCAACGAATAATCCGCAAGAGCCATGATCATATCGGGGTTCACAACACTGGAAATCGAGTAGTAACCCGGAGCAATATCTGCCTGCCCTTCAGCACTTACCGATGGCTTCGTCGGGATAAACGCAAAGCTCTGGGCGTCTGAGCCATTGGCTGTCCACAGCTGAACATTCGCGCCGGAGAATCGCCCTCCCGCCGAAATGTCAAGGACAATCGAAGGATCCAAGGCGGAAACAATGGTGACACGTCCCTTGTCACCGGTCACGATCTTCCACTTCTGTGCGCGGCTTCCATTGTTACTCCACTGAGCGACATTCGTTCCGGGGCGGGATGACCCCCACTGCGCGTCAAGGACCTTACCCGAGGCGACATTGGTGATGGTCGCAAGGCCCTCTGCATCGTAGGAAACCCGCCACTTCTGAGCGCCACTCAAGTTCGCATTCCACAGCTGGACATTCGCGCCATCGTTTCGACTCGCCGCCCAAACGTCGAGCACCAGGTCATCTGCAAGCGCGGACTTGATGTAGTACTCGCCCGCTTCAACCGACGACTTCGCACCCACACCATTTTGGACGCGGATCTTTTCGAAGGAATTGCCGTTCTTCTTGTAGAAGACAATGACGGAGTCTGTCGAATCCCACAGCGCGTGGGTATAGCCTTCCTTCACGCTGATTGAGTCAGAGAATTCCACCTGGTAGCAGGTGTGACCGCCTGGACACAAGCGCTTCAGCTGGTCCCAGGCCCGATCAATCGGGACAATCCAGAAGTCGAGGTCGCGGTAGGGGGAATCAGCCTTCGCCATAGCTTCACCCTTGGTGTAGTTAAACACTCCCTTCGAGCGCCCTTGCTGGGTCGACTCAAAAGTTGAAGACTGATAACCGGCGATGTCGATTCCCGGGTTGAAGAACAGAATCAATTCCGCCGCAATGGAGGCATCGACATCTTCCATTCCTAGGCGCTTGAGTTGTTCTTGCTTGGGAACTGACATTTCCGTGGGCGTCGCTGGGTGCCCCTTGTAGTAGTAGGCGTAACGATCCCCGTAGTAGCTCTTCGTAAAGCGGGCGTAGTCCTCGAAGCCCTGCTCATTGGGATGAATCGTTCCAAGAAGCAGAAGGACATCCTTGCCCTCACGTTCCGCCATACTGAAGTACCCATCGTTGAAGTTATAGAGGGCCTTAAACTGCTCCGTCGCTTCCTTCGAGGGTTTGATATTCGCACTCAGCAGCTGAGAGATATTAACCCCGCGAACCTTTGGGGACTTTTGAACCTGGGTTGCAAAGGCATTCCCATCTCCAGAAGTACTCAGAAGCTTCGGGCGAGCCAGCCACCAATGTGCATTCGGCTCAGAATCAACCAGTGCCCACAGATAGTCAGCAGTACTCCACTGGTCGGACGCCTTCGTATCAGCACGCCCATTGGCGTAGGCGTGTTCCTTCATTTCTTTCCACTCACGGACCAAGCGATCATGCGTCCCCTTGGGATTTGTTCCCTTGTAAAGATCGGCGAACTTCACGTAGGAATACGCACCATCAGTGATGAGGTTGATCGTGTACTGATCTTCAGGAATCCGGTTGGCGTAGATCACCTTCTGAATGATGTTCGGGAACATATCAACCGAGTAAAGATGGAATGCTGAAGAAGGATCCAATTCACGCAGGTCACGCACGTAGTCGGCGACGATATCGATGCGATCACGGAACTGCTGCGAGGCCTCGTCGAAGCCACCGGGTTGGAGGGAGATTTCCTTTTCGGACAGGTAGGGAAGCCCGTAGACGCCGTAGTTATCGGCCTCGGGGCCGGGCAGCGCCTTCCAGTTGTAGGCGTTCGGGCGCTCGAACATTGCAATTACCGGGCCGGATTTACGAATCGAGTTTTCTCCCCACAAGTTCAAGGAGAACATCGCTACGGGCAAGGTCGCGCTGACCGGTGCGATGTTGTAGCTATCTGCAGTTACTCCGACAATTTGGTTGGATAGAGTCCGAACAGCGTTCCCGTTCTTTTCCAAAGTAACCGAAGCAGTGAATTTTCCGAAGGTTCCAAAGTCGAGAGAGTAGTTTCCCTCCTGCACCTGTGCAAGGGGAATCTTCTTGTCGATCTCGCGAGTAACTCTGCCGCGGTAGTTCATCGTCGCGCGAAGGTGAACAGTATCCGCATTGGCAGCAACATCACCTGCGGCGTCATCAGCTAGGCGCACTCGTACCTGGGTGGTGTTCCTTTGCGGTTCAAGAAGGATTTCCGAGGCGACAGTTGAGCGAGCGATACGCCTACCCTGGGCGGAAGGCGCAGCGCCTTCTTCGGGTGAGCGTGAAGCGCTGACTTCAGGAGCGGCAGTCGGCGAGGCTTCAGAAGGTTGCGGAACCGTCTGCGTCGTATGTGGTGGCGTCGGTGTTGAGTCAGTGGATGGAGCCGTAGGAGCGGCCTGTGCGGGAAGTACAGCGGTTCCGACTCCAAGCACGGTTGACAGCAGTGTTGCAATGAAAACGCGTCGGAGGGTGTGCTGCGGCATCGAAGGATATACACGGTGCATGAGATGTAAACCCATCTGTCGTGAAAAGCTCAGGCGCGAATTGGGGGGCGCGCCTTTGCGTAAGCGGGATGGACAGTTACGAGTTTACCGAGCCAACGGGATATTTATTGCTCCGACAACCTGAATTTATTAGATTCAAAAATGTTTTGAGAGCTTGAAAACACAGGGAAAAATCGGAAGCCGGGATCCCGGATAAAAATGGAGACTTCTCTATCCAATCGGTACACCAGTAGCGTCCTGCATAGTGGTGTCACCGTGCGGTGGTCGGCTGTATTCATCTCGATCAAGCCAGGGCAGACGTCTTCACGGGAGCTGTCCTGGCCGAACAATAAGATGGCACCACTCCACAGGACTTAACCGCGCACGCGGATAGGCTATTCGAGCGGTAAATACTTCCGCATGCGGCACGCGTGGATGAGGGGCCAACGCAGTGAGCAGCGAAACCGAGCAAGTCCACGACCTCAAGGAGGTGACGATGCGGCGTATGTTTAGCGAGTACTTCATCTACATTGACGTCCAGTCAATCCTGTTGATCTGTGGTGACACGGTGTACGTGCGCGCCTACTCTGAGATGCAGCACCTTTTGGTCGGTAGCACCAAGGAAGACCGTCCCAAGGAACGAAACCCTGGTGAGTACTCGATATCGAAAACCGTGACCTAGTGGAGGAAGTCATTGCGATCAGCCTGCCACTGACGCCTGTGCGGGTGAAAGAGAAAGCCAACGGACCAAAACAGCCTACTGCTGGTAAAATCTTGGGATGAAAAGTTGGATTGGCTAGGAAATGAGGCAGATATGTCTTCATTGAATATCTATTGTGACGAAAGCACTCATCTGCCCAACGACCAGAAGCCTTTTATGGTTTTAGGTGCGATTACCTGTCCAACTGGGCGTTCACGGGAAGTGGCAGTTCAACTTCGTGAGATAAGAGCCAAACACCACATTCCAAGTGAATTTGAGATCAAATGGACTAAAGTTTCTCCTGCAAAAGTAGATTTCTACCTAGATGTTATTGACTATTTTTTCGATGACGACAACCTCAATTTTAGGGCGGTAATTGCGTCAAAACAGAATCTTGATCACGGCCGTTTTAACCAGACTCATGATGACTGGTATTACAAGATGATGTTTTATCTTCTCCGCAACGTCCTTCCGTCACAAGAACAGGCGTTCATATACCTAGACAAAAAGGATACGAACGGTAAGCAGAAGATTGACAAACTTCGAACCGTCATAGCGAACGCTGAGTATGACTTTGATCAACGTAACATTCGACGCTTGCAGATCGTAGAGTCCCACCATGTCGGCTTGCTTCAGCTGGCTGATCTGATCATTGGTGCAATTAACTATGCGAACCGTGGCGAGGTTGGAAACCCTGCAAAAGTGAGGCTTATTGAAAGGATTCGGGAGCGTTCTGGTTTAAGCCTGACTTGCACGACCCTTCTTTCCGAAATGAAGATGAACCTCTTTCACTGGAAGGCACAGGAATGACATCTTGCCTGCCTTTCCCTATTGAATCTGAATACGATTCAAATTCATCTTCTTATGACGAATACATAGACCACATTTATCAAATCTTTTTGAAAGACTTAATCAAAAGCCCCCTATGTTGGAAAAACAAAAATACTCACGTAAGTCTTCGTAGATACCCCGAGGTTGATGGCCGACATCGAGTGTTTTGGCATGTCATTTCTGGAGGCAGCAATACTGAAGAAAACCGCCAAATTGATTTCGAACGATGCCGAAGGATCCGCTGGATCCGTATTATAATCGAATTGTTCAACAACGACTTCCCAGCCGAAACTGACATCTGCTGGTGGATCGACCAAAAGCGTGTGCACCGTGACCGCTATGTCATTACGAGGTCGGAATTTGACTACATTGTCGTTATTGAAGAGCGCAATGGCTATGCTCTCCTCGTCACGGCCTACTATGCAGAACACGAACACCGAAGGCGAAAGCTGAGGCGTGAGCACGACGAATACTGGCGAAAGCAAGAGCCGCTCACTTAGTGAACGGCTCCAGATACTCCTTCAACACCTGGTTGATGAGCTATCTCTAGTCTAGCAGGAGAACCGAATCGGTAGCTAATTGAATGGTTGCGTCTCACATCTTCATGTAGCAGTAACATCGATAACCCTCCACATCCCAACGGCAATCCAGATGCTCATCGCTGCGCCTCCCACATGACCGTCGTAACTTGCTCAACCGTCACTGAATTCTTGGGGACTTCGATGATGAGCTCGTTGTGAACATGCATGCCTGCCGGCCACCCCTTTGGCCTCCACAGCGTGAATGGCATGGGCCAACAAATCCCGCGCGGTTGCCCGGGCGACGTTTTCCACTGGTTTCGGTCCGTAGGTCTCAATCGAATCCCAACGTTTAGCAGTGCTCTACCCTTGACAGCTAATGACCGCACCCAAACCTACCGATAGGCGATCTTAAGACCGTATACCTTGTGCCATCCACATGCTGTGGAGGTAAGTCGCTACGATTCTTCAATTCGTCGATAATCGATGCCTCCCCACCCAAATAGTCGACCATATACTATAACTTAGGCGATATTTTGTTTTTCTTGCCGTTACAGGCCGCCACCAAGACGGATGTAAATCCCATTCCTGTCGCGACATCCCACGCATTTCGGATATTTCCAAGAGGAATCCATACTCGATGAAAATCATCGGTCGATAAATCTATCTCAGTGAGTCTCAACAGAACGCGGGTTACGGATCATCCTGACTGCATTCTTTACAGCTAGGAGATTTACACCGACAAAGGGACGGGAATCGAGACTTGAGGACTAGGCTCCGGCGCACCAGCTGACGTGATACCAAAATCTTTCAATCGCATGTTGATTGCATAATCACGCTTCAGGCATCGCAAACCTTTCGGAGTATCACTCAAAGCCCTGACCAAACTTTCATACTGTTGAAGATCGGGGTCGCACTTCTTAGTAAGAAAATCTGCAGGATATTCTTCAAACCTCTCTTTAACTCTCCCACGTATTAAGTACTGCCTTCCGCAAATCCAACAATTGATTGCGAGATGCAGATACGATGACCGAATTCATTATTTCCTTAATTCTTTCGGAGACCTCACCGGTTCTACTCTGGTTTTTGTGATGGATCAGAGTTACGGCTCGCCTTGTATATCCATATAATTCCGACGAGACTTTGCGCGCTAAACACGCCTACCGGAATAAGTGGAGAAATGGTCTCATGGTAGATGCCTTGAATAATGAAGAGTAAACCTGAATCTACATAAGCAACGGCTAAGCACATGAGTGGTACTGAACCCGCTCGTTGAACCCGATACCAGGACAACTCCGATTCCGATGCTGCCTTCGTCCTGATTCCCGCCCACATATTCGGAGGCAACTTGTCATTTCGCATCGCTCGCGCTAGACCAGCCAAGCAGAAAGCGGCAACAAACGTTAAGAGTCCTAGACCAAATGAGATGAGTCCGTCCATCCCTCTCCCTGTCAACTCGGCGCACCTTTGCGCGGATTGGATCGACAGTTGCAAGTTTACCGAGCCAACGGGATATTTATTGCTCCGACAACCTAAATTTATGAGATTCAAAAATGTTTTGAAAGCCTGAAATCACAGGGAAAAATAGGAGTCCGTTTCCCGGATAAAAAATGGAGCCACCTGTCGGACTCGAACCGACGACCGTCCGCTTACAAGGCGGGTGCTCTACCAACTGAGCTAAGGTGGCAACCCACATAGTGTGCCATGACTGAGGCCGTAAAGACGAATTTAAAACCGCAATGTGGCTCACATGCCACTTCACGATCCTTACCATCACCCGGACACAGCACACATTAGCTCAGGGGACGTCTCAGAAGATACAACAGGGGCGCGTGCGCGACCATGTCACGCACGCGCCCCCTGAAAAGCCCGATCACATAAGAGCGATCAGTAGCATCACTTCGATGCCGATGCCGGACCGGCAGCTTCAAGCTGAGCAGTAATCACAGGATAGAAGTCACTGACGCTCGTCGCCTTCACGCCCTTGAAATCAACGACGGCTTTGTCGTTCACAACGAACTCAGGAGTTCCCAAAGATCCATTTTCGCGACCGTCAATCTTCGCCTCAGCCCACGCGTTGGTCGACTTGGTCAGATAATCATTCACACCATTTTCAGGGAAGGTATCAATAACATCTTGCGGAATTCCTACCTGCGCAGCAATTTCTTTAACCTTTGTAGCAGAAGCAGACAGGTCCTGAACAACGGTCCCCTTGCCAGAGTTGTACTGATCATTGAAGTAGGACAGCAAAGCGTTGTGGAACTTCATCCACGTTTGCGCATCGACCTTTTGTGCAGCGACCAGAGCCGCACTGGTTGACGCATACTGATACGCAGCCTTCACCGTATTCACGGGCTGATACTTGATGTTGTACTTACCAGCAAGGACATCCTGGCTAACCTGCTCCCCGAAACCCACATCGTATGCAGCGCACACATGGCAGGAGTAGTCGAAATACTCAGTGAGCGTCGGAAGAGATTCGTCGATCTTTCCAATACCAAGGTGGGAAATGACAACGGGCTCACCATTTGAATACGCACCGAGGGCAGCCGATCCGGCCTCGGCAATTTCTGCCTTCTTGCGGTTGGACTGGACGATAACCGCAGCAATTGCCACGATGATGACAACCACAATCAGCGCAACCAAAGAAATGATGATGTTGCGAGTCCGGCGATCTGCACGCGCCTGTTCTTCACGCAGCTGCTGCGCCTTCGCGCGTACATCCTGCGAGCGGGAAGACTTTGCCATTATTGCGGGCCTTTCTGTTGAACTGCATTCAAGACTAGCGAGCAATGCCCGTTTACGCACCGATACCAACGCCGCCGCGTCACTTTTCATTCCCGGCGCAACAAGAGAATCTTAGAAATTCAGGGCAAGGACAGCTGCAACGCCACCAGAAATAAGCAGACCAAGAAGTACTCGCATCCACATCTTGGGAACACAGGTCGACACGCACACACTCACTCCATCGCGCAAAGCAGATCCCGTTGGCATCACCCACATTCCCCACAAAGCAAGAGTGGTCAGAACCCAGGTCAAGACGATCCACGAGGGACTCCCCGCCAGCCACGCATCAGACGTGATCGGCGCATGACCGGTCAATACAAGCGGGAACCACCATGTTCCGGGATCTCCGAAGGGGGTGGAGAAGAATCCAAAATCGGGGGATAAACCGAGAGGCTCGTAGAGGCCTCGGGAAAAGAGAATCCACTGCCCCCACGCCAAAGCGGCCCCGGGGGCTAGACCAACCGCAGTAGAGAGAATCCCCGAAATCCCTGTAAAAGGCGCAACACCCAGCGCAGCCCAGGTGTCACTCGATCGCGCTTCTTGATTGATGATCCTCCGATTTTCACGCCACTTATAGGCGCTCCCAAGCACTGCGAAGAGCGCAACGATCACGCCCACGCTGATCAACCCAATCAACCCTCTATATAAAGGAATCAGCGCCAGAGCAGAAAGAATGATCAACCCGAGAATATTGGCCGTCTTTACCTGCTGAGGAATATACGACGGAGCCTGAGCGACGAATTCGATACTGGGTGGGATCGACGCCTGTCGATAGCCATCTTGAGCAGGTAGATAGCTTGTCCCCGTTGACGAGGCCATGGGATGCGGATAGTGAAAAAGCGAGGTTTCGTCAATGCTTGGCTGCGCGCCGCCCATGAACTGCGGATACACCTGAGTTTCATCCGGAGATGAGAAGTCGTTCGCTAATGCCGCAGTGCGATCCGGATCGAACTCTTCAATGACTGCGGTCTGTAAAGCATCATCATCAAAGATCTGAGTTTCCTCGTTAGCGGAGTCATCTGCGACCACTGAGACACCGGGGGTATCCCCCTGACGAACAGGAGCCAAGAGCCGTGCCCAATTGAGGTTTTCCCACGCCTGACTTCCCCCGTAGATCGCAATCTTTTCAAGGGGGAACCCGCCCCAATGCGCAAGATGCCGGATGATGTAGTCAGGGTTTGGGCGAAGCTGAGGATCTGGGTGAAGTCCTTGGCGCATGAGCTGAGCAACAGACGAATCAAGCCCGGCAGTGTCAGGATCCCCCTTGAGTACCCGATCCAAGATCGCAGCGGTCACACCACTTCCATAGGGCGGGCGCCCAGTAAGTGCCGCAAGCAGGGTAGCCGTCCACGCCCACCAATCTGTCGTTGCCGAGGCCGAAGCACCCTTGAGCAATTCGGGTGCGGTATATCCCGCGGTTCCCGATACCAGACCGGTTTGAGTCAGACGCGCCTCATCCTGGCCCATGGCAATACCAAAGTCGATGAGCACCGGCCCTTGCGGGGAACAAATGACATTCGAGGCTTTCACATCGCGGTGGACAATCCGTCGAGCATGAACATCTTGAAGGGTTTGGGCTAGAGCCCCGCCGATTGCCGCAACCCCTCCAACATTGATCGCACCGCGGGAGAGTAATTCAGAAAGCGTTGGGCCCGGAATGTACTCGCTAACGACAAAAGGCTGAGTCGCATCGATCTCGATATCCAGAATGTGAGACACTCCCCCACCGCGAATGGAATTCACCGTTCGAGCTTCTCGAAGGAGACGTTCACGGTAGTCATCATCGGCGGCGAGCGCGGGGTGAAGGATTTTAAGGGCTACACGCTCCCCGGCCTCGTCACAGGCAAGCCATACGGTAGCAGCGCCCCCCGCACCAAGTCGTTTGAGGAGGCGGTACCCACCGATGATCTCTTGCTCACGCACCCCCCAAGGGTATCGAATGCCCAGCTCATTTCGAATCTCTTCTATGCCCTTCGTTTTAAATTGAGCTGGATTTTTCGCAAATCCTGGTGCTATCGTGAGCAAGTGCGCACTTCACACAGGTGGTGAAGGACGCGCGGCGGCAGTGAAGACGCTGTCGTCTGGTCTCTACTAAGGATCGTCCGGCACGTACCGCCGGTGGAGGTTGAATATGGCAACTGTAACTTTCGATAAGGCAACCCGAATCTACCCCGGGTCAGATAAGCCCGCTGTCGACCAGCTCGATCTTGAGATTCAGGATGGTGAATTCCTGGTTCTCGTCGGTCCCTCCGGTTGTGGCAAGTCCACCTCGCTGCGCATGCTCGCAGGTCTTGAGGATGTGAACTCTGGCCGCATCTTCATTGGCGATAAGGACGTCACCGACGTACAGCCGAAGAACCGCGACATCGCAATGGTCTTCCAGAACTACGCCCTCTACCCGCATATGACCGTGCGCGAGAACATGGGCTTCGCACTCAAGATCGCAGGCACTCCCAAGGATGAAATTAACAAGCGCGTTGAAGAAGCTGCACGCATCCTTGACCTGGAGCCCTACTTGGACCGCAAGCCCAAGGCTCTCTCCGGTGGTCAGCGTCAACGTGTTGCTATGGGCCGCGCAATCGTCCGCAAGCCTCAGGTCTTCCTCATGGATGAGCCTCTGTCCAACTTGGACGCCAAGCTCCGTGTCCAGACCCGTACTCAGATCGCTTCGCTGCAGCGCGAACTCGGCGTCACCACGGTCTACGTGACCCACGACCAGACCGAGGCTCTGACGATGGGCGACCGCATCGCGGTTCTCGCAGGCGGTCTCCTCCAGCAGGTCGGCACCCCGCAGGAAATGTACGAGCGCCCCGCCAACGAATTCGTCGCAGGTTTCATCGGCTCCCCCGCCATGAACCTCGGCAAGTTCAAGGTTGAAGGCAATGTCGCAAAGCTCGGCACCGCAGAGGTTCCGCTCTCGCAGGCAACGCTGGATGCCATGGTTCCCGAAGACGAAGGCAAGATCACGATCGGCTTCCGTCCCGAGGGCCTCGAGGTTGTTTCTGCAGAGACCGAGAACACCATTCCGATCGAAGTTGAGTTCGTTGAGGAACTGGGTTCGGATGCCTACATCTACGGCCACCTCGCAGGTGCAGATTCCGGCCACGGCCTGGGCTCCGGCAGCGAAGGCAAGGGCGAGCAGCTCATCGTCCGCGTTCCTCCGCGCACCGCTCCCAAGCCTGGCGGCGTGATCCACACCCGCATCAAGGAAGGACAGCAGCACAACTTCTCTGCGTCCACCGGTGAGCGCCTGCCCGAGTGACCTGCTCGGCGTCTAGACGCTACTCAGGGCTAAGTCACGGGGCCCGCAACCATACTCGGTTGCGGGCCCCGTGCCACTTTGCTCAATGAATGCGAGAATAGAGTTATGCCCATTCCCTCAACGCTTGAGATCACAGCAGCGACGGTTGACCCCGCACTGTTGGATTTACCTTGGGATATCCCCCTTGAAGAGTGGCCAGCAGAGATCCTCGCCGCTCTTCCTCGCGGTATCTCTCGCCACGTCGTCCGTTTCGTCAACCTTTCCGACAGGGTCATCGCGGTCAAGGAAATCGGCGAAAGTGTCGCATACCGCGAATATGAGCTCCTTCGAGATCTGTCGCGCCTTGGGGCTCCTTCGGTGCTCCCCACCGCGGTCATCACCGGACGGCGCGACGCCTTTGGCGAAGAACTCGCAGCCGTACTGGTTACCGAACACCTTCAGTTTTCTTTGCCCTACCGCGCGGTTTTCAGCCAGCACATGACCCCCGAGACAGCAGGGCGTTTGATCGACGCCCTCGCAGTTCTCCTGGTTCGTCTTCATCTTCTGGGCTTCTATTGGGGCGATGTTTCTCTTTCAAACACGCTTTTCCGTCGCGACGCCGGAGCTTTCTCCGCTTACCTCGTTGACGCAGAAACTGGCGAAATCCACCCTTCTCTCACCGAAGGCCAGCGCCTCTACGACGTTGATCTGGCACGAACAAATATCATCGGCGAATTAATGGACCTTCAAGCGGGATCATTCTTCCCCAGCGATGAAGATCCCATCGAGGTCGGTGACCGGATTCGCTCACGCTATTTGGAACTGTGGAATGAACTCACCGGACCTGAAGTTATTGAATCCAACCAGAAGTGGAGAGTCGCTCAGCGTATCCGCCGCCTGAATGATCTTGGCTTCGAAGTAGGTGAACTCCAGATGTCCTCCGACCTTGATGGAACGCACCTGATCATCACTCCAAAGGTCGTTGATGCCGGCCACCATCACCGCAAACTCATGCGATTGACGGGCATGGATGTCGGCGAGAATCAGGCCCAACGTATGCTCAACGATATTGAGACCTACCGTGCCATGACGGGTAAAACCCGAATGCCTCTCGAGATCGTTGCACATGAATGGATGAACGAAGTTTTCGAACCTGTCATCACTGCCGTTCCCGCCGAGCTCGCAGCCAAGCTGGAACCAGCCCAGATCTTCCACGAATTCCTGGAACACCGCTGGTACCTTGCCCAAGATGCTGGGCACGACGTTCCCCAGGATGAAGCCATCCAGTCCTATGTGGAGAGCATCCTTCCCACCAAGCGTGACGAAGCGATGCTGCTCGACCCGGCACTCATGACAACCCCGGATGCCGGCGTAGCCTCGAACATGGAAACGCTCACCACGGCGGAAGATTTTTCTCGCCAAGAAGAGCGCGCTGGAATCGACGGAATGCACGGGAAAGCCGACGAAACGGAAACCCCCACGGACCGCCCGAAGATGCAATTCGTACCCGGAGTCGGACTGATCCCCGTCGATGACTATTTCTAGAATTGCGCAGCGAAGGAGAAATAATGACTGAATTCCCAAGGATTTTCGCCCACCGAGGGGCACCCACGCTCGCGCCCGAAAACACGATCGCGTCCTTCGCGAAGGCCTCGGAAATTGGGGCTCGCTGGTGTGAATGCGATGTGGGTGTCATGGCAGATGGGACGCTGCTCATCATCCACGATGACACTGTCGACCGCACCACAAATTCCTCGGGTTCCTGGGATTCGTGGGGATACGCTGAGCTACGCAGGCTCGACGCGGGCGCGTGGTTCTCGCCGACCTACCGTTTTGAGCGCATCCCCGAGCTAGCCGATGTTGTCTCCTTTGCCAACTCAACCCAGACTGGCTTCAATTTCGAGCTCAAGCCTCGAGCAGCAGGCAGACGCCGCGATACATTGGTTGAAAACCTTCAAGTTGCGCTGCAGTCCTTCGAAAATAAGGGCGGCCTGCTGATTTCTTCCTTCGACCACGACCTGCTTCGCGCGGTTCGCGAGGCCATGCCCGAAGTTCCGCTCGCTTGGCTGTGCACCCCGGCGGAAGTGCGCGCAGGAAGCTGGCGCGAGGCCTCGCAAATTGAGTGCACTGCGATCCACCCCTGCGGGCAAGATCTGACCGAGGCGGACGTCCATGAGATGCTCGATGCTGGCTTCGACGTCAACGTCTGGACCGTGAATACCCTCGAGGATGCGCGAAAGGCCGCACAGTGGGGCGTTACGGGAATCTTCACCGACCGGGTGCAAGACTTTCCCGCCGAGGCCTTGGCTCGAGTCTAGGAGTGTTGAATCACCCACGCCCACATCGCGATTGCTGCGGCGTGGCCGACATTCATTGAACGCGTTGAACCGCGCTGCGTAATGTGGAGAATTTCGCTGCACTCCCGGCGCATCTCTTCGCTGAGTCCGCAGGATTCTTCACCGAAGACCAAGCAAGCCCGTTTGGGAAGAGAATGGCCTTCTAGGGGGATAGAGCCGGGAACATTGTCGATTCCAACTGGGATGATTCCTCGTTCGCACAGTGAAGATACAAATTCGCTGACTTCAGCGTGGTGGATGACCTCCAAATAGCGGTCGGTCACCATGGCTCCGCGCCGATTCCACCTACGCCGACCGACGATGTGGACACGACTCACTCCCAGAGCATTCGCACTTCGCACGATTGAGCCGATATTGAAGTCGTGACCGAGGTTTTCGATGGCAATCTCGAAGGGAAATGCGCGAGAGGCGATGTCGGCGATGATCGCTTCCATTTTCCAATAACGGTATCGGTCCTCGACATTGCGCCGATCGCCCTCGGTCAAGAGCTGCGGATCATAGACCTCTTCCGCTGGCCAGTTTTCTGGTCCTCCCGGCCAGGGCCCAACGCCAACTTCTGGCTGAGAGTTTTCTTCCATGGTCGCCTTCTTCCTACCGAACGAGCTCGCAAACAGATAGATTAGAGGCATGACGAATTCTCTTTCCACTGCACTGTCGGACATGCCCCCAATTAGCGCCTGGCTTTCCGATATGGACGGCGTTCTGGTTAAGGAAAACCGCGCCCTTCCCGGAGCCCAGGATTTCATCTCCGCATTGGAAGAGAACGGCATTCCTTTCTTGGTCCTCACGAATAACTCAATCTTCACGAACCGCGACCTGTCTGCGCGCCTGGCGAATTCGGGCCTGAACGTTCCCGAAGAGCACATCTGGACCTCGGCGAATGCAACTGCAGCCTTCCTCTCCCAGCAGTCCCCTAATTCTTCCGCCTATGTCATTGGCGAAGCTGGCCTGACGACGGCGATCCACTCAGCCGGATACATCATGACCGATCAGGATCCCGAGTTCGTGGTTCTCGGTGAAACCCGAGTCTATGACTTCTATGCTCTCACCACTGCGATTCGCCTGATCGAGCGCGGTGCGAAGTTCATTGCGACGAACCCGGACGTTTCTGGTCCTTCGGATGAAGGCACTCTTCCCGCAGCGGGATCAGTTGCCGCGATGATCCAAGCTGCGACCGGTAAGGCCCCCTACTTCGTCGGCAAGCCGAATCCTGTGATGATTCGCGCCGGCCTGAACAAGATCGGTGTTCACTCTGAGAATGCGGCAATGGTTGGCGATCGCATGGATACGGATGTGCGCGCAGGCGTTGAGGCAGGCATGCGGACCTTCCTCGTTCTTTCTGGTTCGACCAGCGCCGAGCAAGTTTCTGATTTCCCCTTCCGCCCCTATCGGATTTACAACGGCATCGGTGATCTGATCCGTTACGTCAATCCTTCGTCCAACTGATAGTGCTGATATGACGACACACGACCCGCATCTTCTGGCCCTCCGTGCCCTTGCCGCTCCCATTCTTGAGTCGCCCAATCCTTTGGGCCGTCTCAACGAACTCACTCTGAGTGCTCAGGGGGCAGCCGTTTGCGGGCATATCCTTATCGATCTTTTGGAAGAACATGATCTCGCCATTGGGGATTACGACCTGGTGATTGCCCCCGAAGGCAATGCAGCTCTTGCAGCTGCGATGATTCACGCTGCAGGAGGGCGAGGGCTAGACCTCGACGCCGCGCTTTTCCTGCCCGCCCACGGTTCAGCCTCGGAAGTGAGCAACTCGGAGGGCCAACCCCGCTTTTCCGGTTCCCCGCTCTCGGGGCGCAAGGCGATTCTTTTAGCGAACTCTGCTCTGGCTGATGGGGAAGACATCCTCGCTGCAGCGACGGAGTGTGGGGCGGAAATCGTGGGTTGCGCCTCGCTTCTCCCAGACGAGGCCGCGCGCGATTTCGCCGCTTCTGCGGGCATTGCGTATTGCTCGCCAGCGCTTGCTGATTGATCACCAAAATGGTCATCATCACGTGATGTATGACATATAATTATGCGTACTATTTCCGCAAAGACAACGAGGTCTGCCCAATGGTACGCCGCAACCGCAGTACTGCATCTGTATCTATTAACCCGCGCTCCGCGCAGAACATGTCGACCCGACCGGCCGATTTTACGAAGAATAAGACGCAGCTTAGCCCCTTCAAGGTGTTCGGCGCTGTCGGCGCATTGGCCTCGATTGTCACCTGTTTACTCATTCAGCTTCCCGGACTGGATGCCTCGGGAACGCGAATGTTCGGAATCTTCTTGGCGGCAATCCTCCTATGGGTAACCGAAGCCGTTCCCCTCGCTGGCACTGCTGTGCTGGTGATTTTCCTTGAGGTTCTCTTCATTTCGGACCACGCACTTCTCTCAATCCCCGAGAAGGCTCCCTCCTACACGAAGTTCTTTGGCGCGCTGGCAAACCCCGTCATCATCCTCTTCTTGGGCGGTTTTATGGTGGCCGACGGCGCTGCGAAGTACAAGGTCGATCGCGCGCTCTCCGCGGTGCTGTTGAAACCATTCATTGGGAAGCCTCGCCTGACCGTCATGGGCGTCATGCTCATCACCGCAATCATGAGCATGTTCATGTCGAACACAGCAACGACCGCAACGATGTTCGCCGTCATGATGCCCGTCATCATGGCCCTTCCCGAGGGCAAAGCACGAACGGGCATCGCGTTATCAATCCCGGTTGCTGCCAACGTCGGCGGCATGGGCACCCCCGTCGGTACTCCCCCCAATGCCATCGCTTTGGGTGCACTTGAAAACGCGGGCGTCAAGGTCACCTTCTTCCAATGGATGTTGGCGGCAGTCCCGCTTATGCTCGTTCTTCTTGCGCTTTCGTGGGTGTTCATCGCCTGGCGCTACATCCCCTCTGACGCTCAGTTCAACATCGACACCTCGGCGCGTTTTGAGAAGTCAAAGAATGCCATTATTTTCTACGTGGTTGCGGGAGTAACCATTCTCCTGTGGATGACAGAATCCCTCCACCACATCTCCTCCAACGTCGTCGGCTTCCTACCGGTCGTGGTCCTCTTAATGACGAAGGTCATGAGCGGGGACGACCTGCGAGCCTTAGACTGGCCTGTTCTATGGCTGGTCGCGGGCGGCATTGCGCTCGGATCAGGCGTGGCCGCCACCGGCCTCGACAAATGGATGCTCGGATCGATCCAGTGGGCCTCAATCCCCGGCGCACTGCTCATCTTGGTCCTCGCACTGGTCGGCTGGGTGACCTCCAACGTCATCTCCCACTCGGCCTCGGCGAACCTCCTGGTCCCAATGGGTATGGGCCTTGCGGCCACAGTTTCCACAAGCGCCGCGGAAATTGCAATTGTCATCGCACTGGGCTGTTCGCTTGGCATGTGCCTGCCGATCTCCACTCCACCAAACGCGATCGCTTATTCGACGGGGACCACCCCCACGAAGGAAATGGCCATCGTCGGTATCGTCGTTGGAGTGATCGGAATTGTTTTGCTTTCCTTCGTCGCGCCTCTGACCTGGGGTGCGATTGGGGTGATGTAGGTGTCTGTTCCCGAGGCCGACTCCCCTTCCGCGAGCACACCGGGTCTTGCGCACGGCTGGACGCACGGCCCTTCTGCGCTCGATGCCTCAATTCTGGAGAAAACGAGTGTTCGTAGTGGGCATCGGAGCGGTTATCACGTCCATGTTCTGGTTGTCGGCGATAATTCACGCCAACTCGCCGGCCCTCTGACCCGCGATCTCACTCAGTCATTCCCCAATCTGTGTTTTGACAGGATCGAGAGCGCCAAGGATCTCGCGCTTTTCTTCGAAGGACTGGATGAAGAAGACCACGTTCTTCTCGGCGTTGCCACCAGCGAAGTCAAGGATGTCGATGCACTCATTGATGCAGCCCGAGCATCCTCACTGATGGCATCAACTCAGTGGATGCTTGTCACCGATCAAGAACTCCATACGGACCTTGCTGTATGCACCGAATCCGGACATCTGGCTGCGGTCGTGCGTTTCCCCTGGACGGTTCCCCTTTTGTCCGGGCAAGCCTACTCGACGATGCGTCGTTACCTCGAAGAGTGCGGGTACTGCACGTACGAGATTCTCGACCTCATTCAAGAACCTCCCTCTTTTGCTGTTCAAGGTCCCATCCTTGAGGGACTCGACCTCAACGAGGACCAGGTCGTACACGAGCTCCTTGAAGGCGTCGAGCGAGTTTTGGGGCCGAGGCCTCGAATTCGTCTGCCCCGCGGCACGCACCTTCTCACCCAGGGACACCGGGTCGAGGCTGTTCATTTGGTTCTTGAGGGGACAGTTTCGCTGCACCGCGATTCTCGCCACGGTGAGGTCCTTGCCCACCTTGCTTCCTCGGGCCCACTCATCGGCCTGATTTCGCTCGCTCGAGGCGAAAGTGCCTTTTTCACAGCACTGACGACAAGCGAAGCGACCGTCGTGCGTCTCACGACCGAGCAGCTTCAGATCGCCTTAACCGAAGATCCCTCAATTTCCACGGTCTTGACCGCTCTGGCGATCCGTTCACTGACACGTCGACTCATGCGTGCCGAGGACCTGCACGTGGAAAACGCAATGCTTGCCGAAGACCTCGAACGTCAAAAAGAAGAGTTAGCTGCGACCCTTGAAGATCTTCGCGCAACTCGCGCCGAGCTTGTTGAGCGTGCCCGTTTCGCCATGCTCGGTGAGCTCAGCGCAGGAATCGCTCATGAACTCAACAATCCCGTGACGGCTCTCCTGCGCGCGGCTGGGCACCTGCGCGAGGACGCCGAGGCGGTAATTGCTTCGCGCGCGCCCGAGGCCTGCCGAAGTGCTCTTGATTGCGCGATGGACTCTCCGCCGCTGTCTACCGCACGCGAGAGGGAACTCCAAAAAGAACTCCTCCCCATCCTTCACGACCGCAGTGTCATCCGTCAGCTCATTCGCGCTGGTTTGACTGACACTGCCCACGCGCGAGCTTTAGCAAACGACCCCGCTCAACTAGAAGCTTTCCAAGCAGGGGCACGCCTAGGAGGCTCATTGCGGTCAGTGTTGGCCTCGGGAGAACGCATTATTTCCCTTACTCAGTCCCTGAAGGGATACGCGCGCCCCGATGCCGACGATCTCAAGGAAGTTGATGTTCGGCGGGGAATTGATGATGTCTTGCGACTGACCTCTCACCGCGTCCACGGTATTGAGGTCGTGTGTGAATACGAGGATGTCCCTCCCATCCTCGCTCACCCCGCCAAGCTCCAGCAGGTGTGGACAAATCTCATTGTCAACGCTGCCGAAGCAATTGAGGACGAGGAGGCGGACCTCAAGGCGCAGGCGCAAGAAGGTGCGGCCTCGGAAAAGAAACTTCCCGCACGAGGCCATGCGGAAGCACGCATCACCATTACCGTCGCCAATACCGACGACGGCGTCGAAGTGTGCGTATGCGATAACGGACCGGGGATTTCTCCACAGGTCCTTGAACGCATTATGGAACCGCACTTCACGACGAAGGCTGGTCGCGTGCGTTTCGGTTTGGGAATGGGCATGTCCATTGTTCATTCGATCATCGCTGATCTGGATGGTCAGCTCACTATTGACTCTCACCCGGGGTCCACAATTATGCGGATCCTGCTTCCACTACATCATGTTCACGAGGAGGAATCATGACCCTGACCATTTTGTCCCTCGAAGACGAGGCCGATGTTCGCCAGGCACTAGAACGTGACCTCGAAGATTTTGAGGGCCGCATCCGTTTGGAGCTCGCGGAAGATGTTGAAGATGCGTGGAGCGTCATCGAAGAAATTACCGATGACGGGGATGAACTTGCCCTGGTTCTTTCCGACCACCGCCTTCCGGGTAAATCCGGTGTCGATTTTTTGGTTGAGCTCACTGCAAATCCGCGCTTTACTTCCACGCGAACAGTACTGGTGACCGGTCAGGCCGATCAGGCGGATACGATTCGCGCGCTCAATCAGGCGGGATTGGACTACTACATTGCCAAGCCGTGGGACCCGGAGGTTTTGCGCGAAGTGGTGCGCACTCAGCTGACGGATTACGTCCTTGAAGTGGGGATCGATCCCCTGCCCTACATGCCTGTCTTGGACGGCGTGCGGATCATGGAGTCGATTCGTTAGGACATTCCTTACACCCTTGCAGCGAAAAAGAAGACCGGCCCGCCTCCTCACGAGGTCGGGCCGGTTCTGACATGGAATCCGCCGCTTCATCGCCTTCTTCTGATGACGACAGCGCTGCCTGCGCCCAGCGCGATCGCTCCGGCTGCCACGGGGATCCACCACCAGCGAGACAAGGGTGATCGCGATGGTGCAGCTGGAGAGTCTGCTGCCAAAGCAATGGGATTAACCTCTGGCGTTTCTTGCGCGTCATCACTCGGTGAGGTGGATGTTTCCTCCTTATGCTCACCCGCAGGGCTTGTGTCGGCATTCGTTGCGCCTTGTACACTTCCGCTCGATCCGAAGACCTGTCCTCCCGTCAGACGTTCAACGGCGCTGACTCGTCCTAACGGGCTGGCTGCTCGAGAGGGTGCAGCGTTGGAAGACGCGAGCGTGGGAGCCCCGGGAGCAGGAGGATTCTGCGTCGCCGGTGAACTCGTGGGAGAATCCGCCGAGGCTTGAGAGGTCTCGCGTGCAGGCGTCAAAGTCGATGTTTTAGGCGCAGGGTTCGAGGAAACAGCGGGGGTAGGCACGGTCGGAGCCGCGGATGCGCTCACCGAAGGAGAAGGAACCAGTGTCGGCTGCACGGAAGGAACTGCAGTCGAGGGGCTAGAGGGTTCCGGCTTCACTGCGGCCTCGTGAATGGAAGCAATCCAACTCACGGGAGCAGCAATTTCCTTATCTCCATCGAGGGCACGGATCTGCAGGCGATAGCGACCTGGGCGCGAGAAGACCCAATTCGCGTGCATATGAGTCGGCGAATCCGTGTGAATTCGCGAGAGCGCGGGGTTCGCAGAATCGATCATGACCTGTGCCGGGCCACCGAAGGTGCCCGTTTGGAAGAATGCGACTCGAGAGTCCTTCGGAGATTCAAGCACGCGGACTTCATAATCGATTCCCTTGGGGAAGAGAGAATAGTCAATTCCTTCGGTGCTCACTCCGGGCCAGACGATGTCAGGGTTCTGGGTTTCTGGCAGAACATAGCTGGATTCACCAATCGCGCCGAGAACGTCATAGCTTGGGTCTGTCAGGCTCTGAGGGCGTGTAAAGCGCGCATTGACACCGACCTTCCATGTGACCGAATCGATTGAGCGCATGACTGAGGTCTTCTCACCCGTCAGTGAATCATCCTTGAGCACCAACGAGTACTTCGTCGGACTGGAAGAATCTGCGCGAAGGCGCAGGTCCATGTGTCCGTGCGTGAGCTCAACCGGATTCGTCTTCAGCTCGTCAGCTGCGTGGTCGTTGCTCGTATCTGGGATATTCGGTGCAGGCGATGCAGATGCAGACGGCTGCGGCGTAGGAATGAGCGGCTGTGTCGTTTCTGTTGGAGTGGGCTCAACTGCGTTTCCGCCCGGCCACATCTTCAACTTCAGATCAAGCCCAAATGACGAAGACAATTCCACATCTTCTTGTGCCTTCGTGGTCATCGAGGCCAAGGACTTCGGGTGCGGGCGAACAGTGAATTTCATATACATGGGCTGGCCTATGCAGGCCCCAAGGTCTTGCTGCTGAACATCGATCCCGCCCTTTCCGAGCGTGCCTTCAATGGCACACCACGGCGAGAAATCGTATTCACTTTCAAAGAACTCAACCTTGTAGGCTGCGCGCAATTCGGGATCATCGGCTTGGACCTGAACCGTGTATTGGTCTTCGCTTCCCTCTTTACGGACATAGGAGACATGCACCCCCGGACGCGACACTGAAATGTGCGCGGGATCCCAGACGGGGCTTGGGTCCGGGTTCGAGGGCTCTATGATGACAGAGCTCGATCGGGTGACACGTACTTCCGCTCGATCTCGCTGAGAAAAGGCCTGAGGTGTCGAGGCCCAGCGCGCGGCCCCGCTTCCAGCCTCGGGAATGAAGACCGCCTGAATCAGCGCATCATCATCGCCAAGGAGTTCGCGTACCTGTGCACGCCCGTCAACGACGGGTTCTTCGGTCAAGAAATACCCGTTGACGGTGAGCCACAAACGTCCTTGATCCCCCGGATTTCCACTGTTGAAGGTGATCTCACTGAGGTGCTGATCACCAGGATGTTCACGGAGCGCATTGGGAGCAAGCGTGAGGGAAGGACGTGCCTGCGCGCCGTCACTACGCTCAGTGGGTGCCGCCGCGAAGGCCTCGTGAATATCCTTGATGCTTCCAGAAGCAGGATTCGAGCCGCCTACCTGCCAGGTCAATGACTGGATGGGAGACGTGTAAATAGTCGTGCCATCAATCGAACGGGCATTGACGCGGAAGCGCGCCTGGTAGCGGCCGGGCTGTGTAAAGGTCGTGAAGAGGTGTGTGTGGCGCGGGTTGTAAACCGAACGGTAAGCAACATCGTGGCTGGAGAGGAAGCGAGATACTGAATCTCCGTGGTCGATGAACATTTCCATCCGACCGGGGCCATCAACATTGATGAGGTCGAGCGTGTAGGTGCTTCCGTCAAATTCATCAGGGGCTGCCCACTCAACCGAGGAGTCAGCTCCGAGTCCTGCCCAGATTGGAGTGTTGTTGGGACCGGGGTTCTGCGGAGCTGCGTTGAGCACCGAATGCTCGGGACCTAAGAAAGCAAGATCGGGGCGCTTCTCGGGGACTTCTAGTTGGTACTTCGCATCCTGTGTCCCACTTCCCGCCCAGGCCTTCGGTAGCCATAGGACGGTCTTCTCAACCGGCATGTTGATGGTGTTCATGGTAAAGCTACGCGTGTCAGCATGCCAGATGGGAATGGGAGCATCAACATGTTGTCCAGTGACAACCCATTCGGCGTCGCGGTCGGGGCCTGCCCACGCCATTTGGGGGACAAACACGAGGGAAAGGGCAAGGGCTCCCGCAGAAATCAGTCTCTTTGTTCTCATAATGAGAATCATTATCACTCTAGAGAGGTAGCTTCGTCAATTTCATGACGAGGCCACACCCCTCCTTCAGCGAGCCTCACACCCCCAAAGCGCGGCGCTTCACATATGCGGAATACTGCGCATTACCCTCCGCGTGAGCCAACGCGGAGAAACGCGCAGGGCACCCATCGCAAGTTTATAAACGGGACGCGGCGTAACGAGTACCTGTCCCCGTCGAAGCGCATCCAAGGCCTCGGAAACAACTTGCTCAGGACTTGCCCACAGCCACTGCGGCGCCGCGGACATATCGACTCCTGCTGCCTCAAAGAAATTCGTATGCACGGGTCCTGGACACACGGCGGTCACCGTCACTCCGCTCCCCCGTAATTCCTCTGAGAGACCCTCACTAAAGGCCCTGATCCACGCCTTGTGCGCACTGTAGGTCCCTGCACCCGTCTCCGAGGCAACTGACGAAAGATTGCAAATTGCCCCGCGTCCACGAGCGCGCATTGCCCGAGCTGCTGCATAGCTCAAAACCATGGGAGCGCGAACCATGACGTCCAGCGCATTCTGCTCAGCCTCAAGGGAGTTATCAACGAAGGGCTTCCCCAATGCAAAACCCGCATTATTGACCAGCAAACCGATGGGCGCCTCATCCTGGCGAAGACGCGCGGCTACACGTTCAACATCTTCGGCGACACTGAGATCCGCAGCGAGTACCTCTGCGCGTACACCCGCGATCTGGCGGAGTTGCTCAGCCAGATCCTCGAGTTTGTCCTTGCGCCGCGCGACCAGCACCACATCATGGTGCGCCGCAGCCAGTTGCCAGCAGAATTCTTCGCCAATACCAGAGGTTGCCCCGGTCACAAGTGCTGTACCCATGGCGATTATTTTAGGCGCTGCCGCGTATGCTGGGGTGCCATGAGGCTTGCAACATGGAACGTTAACTCAATTCGTACACGCGTCGACCGCGTCATCGCTTTCCTCGAGCGCGCCGATATCGACGTCTTGGCAATGCAGGAAATTAAGTGCAAGCCTGAGCAATTCCCCGTCGAAGCCTTCCACGAGGCCGGCTATGAGGTCCGTATGCACGGCCTCAACCAGTGGAACGGTGTCGCCGTCGCGTCCCGCCTCCCGATCGTTTCAAGCGAGGTAAACTTCCCCGGTCAGCCCGGCTTCGGTGATCCTGAGGTCGTTGAGGCCCGTGCACTGGGAGTCACCGTTCTTGATGGAGATCAGGAAGTCACAACCTGGAGCTTGTATGTGCCCAACGGCCGCGAGCTTGAGCATCCGCACTACACCTACAAACTGCGCTGGCTTCACGCTCTTCTTGAGGCCGGCGATACCTGGCTTGAACAGGGCCGCCAGATCGCGCTTGTCGGGGACTGGAATATTGCACCCTATGACCACGATGTCTGGGATATCACGGCATTTGAGGGCCAAACCCATGTATCCCAGCCCGAACGCGAGGCGTTCTTTGCTTTCGCTCAACACGGCTGGGAAGAGGTTACCCGCGAGCGCGTCGACCAATACACCTACTGGGACTACCAAAAACTTCGCTTCCCCAAAAATGAGGGAATGCGCATCGACTTCATCTACGCCTCGCCGCAATTGGCCGCGCGCGTGAGCGCTGCCTCGATCGATCGAGATGAACGCAAAGGAAAGGGCGCCTCCGATCACGTTCCCGTGATCATTGACCTCGCATAGCGTGCAGGATTTCCTCGTTCAGGGCGCTCCAATTGTCGTGGTGCCACGGTCCAAAAGGCTCTTCGCCTAGGAAAACTGCGCGTTCACCTGAAAGAGGATCAACCCACAGGAAAGAACCCGACTGCCCAAAGTGACCGAAGGTCTTTCCCGAGGACGAGGGTGCAGTCCAATGCTCCTGCTTATCACCCTTGATTTCCACACCGATTCCCCAGGGACAGGGATGGAAATTTCCGTATCCGGGAACAATCCCATGCAATTGAGGGAAATGAACAGTGGTTGCCACGCCAAGAAGTTCAGCGCTGATCAGCGTCGGGTGAGAAAGCTCGCGAGCAAAGAGCATGAGATCTTCCGCGTGGGCGTAGCCGGAATAGGCGGGAGAGCCTTCAACTGTGAGACTTGTCAGCCCCAGTGGTTCAGCGATCGTTTCTTCGATCCAGCGACCGATCTCTGTGCCTGTGGCTTCTTCGAGCATGTCTGCGGCCGCTTCAATTCCCGCATTGGAGTAGATCCTGCGGCTCCCCGGCGGGCGTGTGATGGCGCGCTCCCCCATCGCCATTCCCGAGGCGTGGGACAGCAGGTGCTCAAGCGTTACCCCCGGGTACGGAGCGGGCGCACTCAAGGTGACGAGGCCTCGGGAGATTGCAATCAACGCGGAGTAAGCGGTGAATAGTTTCGTCACCGAGGCGAGGGGGAAGACCTCCTGAGCATCCCCTGAAGCAAGGGAAACCCCCGCGTCGTTTTCCGCGAGAATCGAAGCGCGGAAGGGAACAGAGAGCAACTGCGAAGTCATCGACTACTTCGAGCTGGAATACTCCACGAGGAGCTGTTGGAAGGGTGCAGCCGCTTTGCGCGGAATCATCGATCCCAAGGCAAGAAGTTGCTCGGCGCTATAGCGCAATTCCTGAACCGCGAAGGCCAGGTACTTAATGATGAGTTCGCGGCTATCAAGACGCTCGCCGTCCCAACCACCGAGGATCACCATTCCATACCAGCGCTCGACAAGCCTGCGAGTATCCACCGGATTCTCGGGATCATAATCGGGCATCTCCTTGGCCAGTTTCTCAAGGAGCTGGAGCATCGCATCGACTCGATATGAGAAATGATCATGGGCGGGATGACTCTCGTTCACAGACTCAACGGTAAACACGCGATCCAAGTCGGTCATGATTTGGTTGTCACTTGCTGCCGCAAGGCGAAGATGAGCAGCAATCCACTCATTCATCGTCTCGACTTTGGCACCGCGCTCTTCCAGAACTAGCTGGTCAGCCTCGCCCTCGACACCTTCGCGGGTAACGACATCGACGTCGAAAATTCCGAAAGCATCTTCAAAAGCATGGATAACGTGGAGAACGAGAGCGTCTTTCGTTGGGAAGTGGTACATCACGGTCGGATGCGAGACGCCGATTTCATCGGCGAGGTCTCGCAGCGAAAAACCATAATAACCGCGAGTTGACAATAGCTGCGCCGCACCGCGGATGATTGTTGTCCGGGTGGAACGCCCAACGGAGTAGCTGCCTCGCTTCTTGCGAGTTGCTCCGCTTTGCACACCTTCGTCGTCGCTCACGGCTACCTCCTTCATTCTTCAGTTCTGCTCTGTTACTTGGGATAACTCTTAGAGTCTATGCGAAAAAATGGGTGGCGCGAAATTATCGCGCCACCCAAAGGTATTTTCGTGATCAACGACCTATGATCTCGATTTTCAGCTCTTCAAGATCATCGCTGACATCGATGAGGACTTGCTCTCCGTCTGTGAGTTCGCCACTGAGGAGAAGCTTTGCCAAACGGTCACCGATCTCTCGCTGAATGAGACGACGCAAGGGACGGGCACCGTAAGCCGGATCGTACCCGCGCCTGGTCAGCCAACCGCGAGCGCCTTCACTGACGTTCAGGCTAATGC
Organism: uncultured Actinomyces sp.; assembly: GCA_963540435.1. Classification (GTDB taxonomy): domain Bacteria; phylum Actinomycetota; class Actinomycetes; order Actinomycetales; family Actinomycetaceae; genus Pauljensenia. The sequence goes on along the minus strand of CAUTOM010000013.1, from coordinate 1,513 downwards.
GACGATCCTTGAGCCGCTCGGCCATGGAATCAACCAAGAGATCCACAATTCCAGACAGATCATCGGGGCTGAGCGGGTCGAAAATAACCGTTTCATCCAGACGATTGAGGAACTCGGGCTTGAAGGAGGCACGAACGGCGTTCATTACACCCTCGCGCTTTTCTTCGTCGCTGAGGTCCGTATCCGTGAGGAACATAGATCCCAGATTCGAGGTCAGGATCAGGATGGTGTTTCTAAAGTCGACAGTGCGTCCCTGGCCATCGGTTAGACGACCATCGTCCAAGACCTGCAAAAGAATATTGAAGATCTCAGGGTCAGCCTTCTCAACTTCGTCCAAGAGGACGACGCTGTAGGGGCGACGACGCACGGCCTCGGTCAGTTGACCACCCTGTTCGTAGCCGACGTATCCCGGAGGCGCACCGACGAGGCGCGCAACCGAGTGCTTCTCGGAATACTCCGACATATCGATTCGAACCATCGCACGTTCATCGTCAAAGAGGAACTCAGCCAAAGACTTGGCAAGCTCCGTCTTACCAACGCCCGTGGGACCGAGGAAGAGGAAGGACCCAGTCGGCCTATTCGGATCGGACAGCCCGGCGCGTGAACGACGAACCGCATCCGAGACCGCGCGAACAGCGTCCTTTTGCCCAATCAGGCGGTGAGCAATGACATCTTCCATGTGGACGAGCTTCTCACTTTCGGTTTGAAGCAGTTTGCCCACGGGGATCCCGGTCCAGGATTCGACGACCTCTGCGATTTCGGTGGGACCAACCTTTTCGGCGATCATGGGTTCGGCCGAATCGGAATTCTTCTCCTCGGCTTCAACCTTTTCTTCCTCTTCGCGAATCTGGCGTTCGATCTGGGGAATATCGCCGTTTTGGAGGCGGCCAGCCTCGTCGAAGCGACCCGCGCGGATTGCAAGTTCAAGCTGGGTGCGCAATTCATCCAATTGCACGCGCAGCTCACCGACGCGGTTGTGTCCGGCCTTCTCTGCTTCCCAGCGGCTGGTCAGAGCAGACAGCTCCTCGTTCTTGTTCGCTAGGTCCTCACGCAGCTTCTCGAGGCGCTCAGCCGTGGCCTCGTCCAAACCTTCGGGGTCAGATTCGGTCAGGTAGGACTCTTCCATGCGCAGGCGGTCCACTTGGCGACGCAGAACGTCGATCTCCTCAGGGGAGGAATCCAGTTCCATGCGCAGGCGGGAGGCGGCCTCGTCGATCAGGTCAATGGCCTTATCGGGAAGCTGACGCCCGGTGATGTAGCGATCGGACAGTTGGGCCGCTGCAACCAAAGCACCGTCAGAAATGGTGATCTTGTGGTGCGCTTCGTACTTCGGGGCAATACCGCGCAAGATTGCAACGGTGTCTTCGACCGAAGGCTCACCAACGAACACCTGCTGGAAACGACGCTCAAGAGCGGGGTCCTTTTCGATGTTCTCGCGGTACTCATCCAAAGTGGTTGCGCCAACCATGCGGAGCTCACCGCGGGCGAGCATGGGCTTGAGCATATTGCCCGC